>NZ_JBFIIH010000015.1:0-41962 GCF_041601355.1 Neptunomonas sp. | reverse complement strand
CAACACCAACAACATTGATGAAACGCTGTTTCGCGGCAAATTACGCATAGAAGCAAGCGACTATCATATGATTGATCTGACTGCTTTTTATGCCAATATTGATAACGGTTATGATGCTTTTTCACTGGATAACACCCGCACGACATTATCTGATGAGCCAGGACATGACCGCCAGGAGACATCTGCTTTTGCGGCTAAATCCACCTGGACCGGGCATGATGCATTTACGCTTGAAACATCACTGAGCTACTCAGATTCTGATCTTGAGTATGGTTACGATGAAGATTGGACAGATGGGGGTTACTACAGTTCATTTGACAATTACATCCGAGATAATAAAACAACTACAGCAGAAGTACGTTTGATTTCTGCACCCGGTGCTGAGATATTTGATGGCACAACCACATGGGCAACCGGTGTTTATTACTACAACCGCTCTACTGATCTGCACCGTGAATATACTTATTTAGTTAATGACTTCACTAGCCAATTTGATACCACTCGGATATCGGCTTATGGACAACTGGAGTCTAAACTTTCTGAACAATATATTCTGTCTAGCGGTCTGCGTATTGAGCATGCTGAATCAGAATACAAGGATAACGATGGCGCATCCTCTAACCCCGACGACATACTCATAGGCGGGCGTTTGGCGCTTGAGTACCTGGCCAATCAAAATACAACCTTGTATGGCTTAATTTCACGTGGTTATAAAGTCGGGGGATTCAATGCCGATATTTCACTTCCTGCAAACCTACAAGAGTTTGATACTGAAACTCTATGGAACTATGAAATAGGTACTAAAGGGAATTGGCTGAATAATCAGTTACAGACACAAATAGCTCTCTTTTATCAACAGCGGGATAATGCTCAGATCAAAGGCAACCGGACTATAACTAACGCTGGTGGCGGTACCAGTTTTTTCGATTACGTCGGTAATGCTGAAAATGCCTATAGTTATGGGTTAGAAGCTGAAGCTCAATGGATGCTCAATTCAAACGTATCTCTATTTGGTTCTCTAGGGCTGCTGAATACTAAACTGGAAGATCCCAAGCTAGACACACCCACTGTAAAAGTAAATGGACGTGATGCGGCTCAGGCACCTAGTTATCAATACACAATCGGTGCCAACTTCAACCATGGCAAAAACTGGTTTTCCGGTATTGATGTAGAAGGAAAAGACTCGTTTTACTTCTCTGACAGTCATAATGAAAAGTCTGAAGCCTACACTTTACTGAACGCTCGTCTGGGCTATAAAACAAAAGACTGGAGTGTCACCTTATGGGGTAAAAACCTCACAGATGAAGATACCTATGTACGCGGTTTTTACTTTGATAATGACGGCCTAGGAAACAAACTTTACACTCAGCTAGGCGCGCCACGTCAACTCGGCATTACCGCAAACATGAGTTTTTAAGATTTAACAGTAAAGCCATTCAACAAAAAACGCCGCTTATATTAGCGGCGTTTTTATCACACGGTTAATCTTAATTAGTACTCATCAATCAGATCATTTCAACCGCTACCGCAGTAGCCTCGCCCCCACCGATACACAGTGAAGCAACACCTTTCGACTTACCTGCATTTTTCAGTGCATATAACAGCGTAACCAGAATACGGGAACCACTCGAACCAATGGGATGGCCCAGCGCACAGGCGCCACCGTTTACATTGACTTTATCAGCATCCAGACCTAGTTCAGAAATAGCCAGCATAGACACCACAGCGAAGGCTTCGTTGATCTCGTAAAGATCGACATCATCTTTGCTCCAGCCTGCTTTTTTCAGCACTTTCTGAATAGCACCAATCGGTGCAATCGTAAATTCTGCCGGCAATTGTGCGTGCGTAGAGTGCGCCACAATGCGTGCCAACGGCTTCAAACCACGCGCTTTTGCATCAGACTCTTTCATCAGCAGTAACGCAGAACCACCATCAGAAATTGAGCTTGAATTGGCCGCGGTAATAGTGCCGTCTTTTTTAAACGCCGGATTCAACGAGCGGATTTTATCCATGCGAGCATTTCCCGGCTGCTCGTCTGTGTCAACAATCCTGTCACCTTTACGTGACTTTACGGTAACAGCGGCTATTTCATCTTTGAAAGCCCCCGTCTCAATCGCTTTTAATGCTTTATTCAACGAACCAATAGCGAAGTCATCCATCGCTTCACGGCTCACATTAAAATCATCGGCACTTTTCTGAGCAAAAGCACCCATCAAACCACCTTCATAGGCATCTTCCAGACCATCAAAGAACATATGATCAATAACTTGCGCATGCCCCATTCGCATTCCGGCACGTGCTTTAGGTAATAAATAGGGTGACTGGCTCATATTTTCCATACCACCCGCCAGCATTATATTCACCTGGCCTGCCATAATCTGGTCATGCGCCAACATCACTGCTTTCATACCAGAACCACACATCTTATTAATAGTGGTCGCACCCGCTGCATCAGGTATACCCGCGGCTCTGGATGCCTGGCGTGCAGGCGCCTGGCCTAAACCAGCAGACAAAACGCAGCCCATAATCACTTCATCAATATCAGCCGCATTGATGCCCGCTTTTTCTACTGCTGCACTGATAGCCGTTGCACAAAGATCCGGGGAACGGACATCACTAAAAACCCCCATCATACCGCCCATTGGTGTTCTGGCAGCACTGACGATAACGACTGAATCCTGACTCATAACTAAACTCCAGCTTACGTAAACGTTAACTATAATAATTAAAAAACCTCGCTATGGATAGCGAGGCTCAAATTGTTTAACTGAAATTGCGTTTAACAATTTTCTGAATTTCACCAACAATACCGCCGCGAAATGCCAGTACACAAACAATAAAGATCAACCCCATGATGATATGCACATAATTGCCAAGCTCGCCTCCAGACAGGAAGTTCTGTAGCCCGACTACTGCAGCCGCACCCACCAGAGGACCAAATATTGTGCCCATGCCTCCTAACAAAGTCATTAATACGACTTCGCCTGACATATGCCAATGTACATCAGTCAGTGATGCCAGCTGGAAAACCAACGTTTTTGTTGAACCTGCCAACCCGGATAGCGCTGCTGAAATTATAAATGCAACCCACTTATAATCATTTACGTTATAACCCAATGATGTGGCACGCGGCTCATTTTCACGGATCGCCTTTAAGACCTGACCAAAAGGTGAATGCACCGTTCGGTTAATCAACCAGAAACCAAACAAGAAAACAGCCAACACGAAGTAATACATATTCAGGTTATCAGAAAGATCGATAAGTCCGAACAAGTAGCCACGGGGAATCCCCTGCATACCATCCTCACCGCCGGTGAAAGGCGCTTGTAAGAAGACGAAAAACATCAACTGGGCCAGCGCCAACGTCACCATCGCAAAGTAAATCCCTTCACGCTTAACCGACAACTTACCGTAAATTGCACCTAACAGAGCAGCAGCAGCAGTCCCCCCGAGAATACCTAACTCAGGAGTAAGACCGGTGTTCATCATCAGGTAGCCGGTCACATAGCCGCCCGTTCCGAGAAATACTGCGTGACCAAAAGACAACAAGCCAACAAAGCCTAACAACAGGTTAAATGCACAGGCGAACAATGCAAAGCACAAGATTTTCATCAACAAAACAGGATACATTACGAACGGAGCAACCAGAGCAACGCCGAATAAACCAATATACAACTTAGATATTTTCATGATCGGGTTCTCCTCAGGCTTCTTTACCAAATAAGCCCGCAGGCTTGATTAACAGAACAATGACCATGACAAGGAAAATGACCGTGTTAGATGCCTCGGGATAAAAGTATTTCGTTAAACCTTCAACAATACCCATACCTAAGCCTGTAAGAATGGCACCACCAATTGAACCCATCCCACCGATAACAACGATAGCGAATACAACAATCAGTATGCTTGAGCCCATGTCTGGAGATACCGAATAGACAGGTGCCGCCATTACACCAGCGAACCCCGCTAACGCCACACCGAAGCCAAATGTAAGTGTCACCATTAACGGCACATTGATACCGAAAGCCTGCATCAGAGCGGCGTTTTCAGTGCCTGCACGCAGATAAGCACCCAATTTAGTCTTCTCAATCATCCACCACGTGGCAAAACAGACAGTAAGCGAAGCAATAATGATCCAGGCGCGATAACTAGGCAGATACATAAAAGGTAATTTAGTCCCCCCTTTCAATGCGTCAGGAATAGCATAAGACAGCCCCGAAGAACCAAACATGTGAGTGAACAAACCTTGTAACACCAGTGCCACTCCAAAGGTGAGCAACAATGAATAGAGATGGTCTTCATTGGCTATCGGGCGAATCAGGAAACGCTCCATCAGAATACCCAAAAGGCCGACCACCAGCGGTACCACGATCAGCGCTGCCCAATAACTAATGCCAAGATAATGCAACCCCAGATAAGCCCCGAAGGCTCCCAGCATATAGATTGCACCTTGCGCAAAATTGATGATCTTCAGCAATCCAAAAATAATTGCCAAACCAAGACTCAGCAAGGCATAAAAAGATCCGTTGATTAAGCCAACCAAAAGCTGACCAAATAAGCCAAACAGGTTGATTCCCAGAAACGTCGCCATATTTCTACCTCAAAAATTCGACCTGAATTACAAAACAGATGCGAACACGTGCCCGCCCCCCATCCTGACTTATGCGTCTTGATGGGGATTCAGTGACATCACTGGCAGGCTATTTTTTATTATTTAAAGTCACATTCAGGCAGGACAGGGGCAAATGCCTTATCACCCGGGATAACGCTTTGAATAGCGAAAATATCATCTGCTGATGTACGCTCAGATCCTTTTTTAATTTTTATCAAATACATATCATGCACCATACGACCGTCAGAGCGCAGTGTTGCATTCTTCGCAAAGAAATCGTCCGGGTTATTTGCCTTCATATGCTTCATGACCGTATCAGAATCATCCGTACCTGTTGCTTTTACAGCATTCAGATAATGCATCGTTGCTGAGTATGCACCGGCATGCGGCATGGCAGGAATTGCACCGTGACGTTCTTTAAAACGAGCGCTCCACGCACGTGACTCATCATCACGATCCCAGTAGAAACCTGTTGTGGCCAACATGCCACCCGCGATTGCCGGATCCAGCGCCTGCGCGTTTGGCGTAAACACCAACAACCCGGCTACGTCCATCATATCTGTTAAGCCAAACTCAGCCGCCGTCTTCAGAGAGTTTACAAAGTCTGCACCGGCATTTGCCAGACCCACTACTTCAGCACCTGATGCCTGGGCCTGAAGGATATACGAAGAGAAATCTGTCGTACCCAAAGGTGCACGTACCGCACCGACAACTTCACCACCTTCGTCCTCAATCACTTTAGTAGCAATATCTTCCAGAGCATGACCAAATCCATAATCGGCGGTAATGAAGAACCATTTTTTCTTACCAGATTGCACCATGGGCTTAACAGTACCATTCGCCAGTGCTGTTACGTTATATGTCCAATGCGCATTGTAAGGAGAACACGATTTAGTAGTAAAAGCATCGCTGGCAGACGCTGCAATCAAGGCTATTTTTTTAGCATTTGTTGTCACTTCAGTAACCGCTCCGGTTACACTGGAAGCAACTAACCCATTGATTACATCAACTTCTTCGTTTTCAACCCACTTACGAACAATGGCAGAACCGACATCAGGTTTGTTCTGATCATCAGCTGACACGACTTCAATTGGCTTACCTAATACAGTACCACCAAAATCTTCAACAGCCATCTCAACAGCTGTCACACAACCTTTACCGCACAGATCGGCATAAACACCACCCATATCCGCCAACACACCAATCTTAACCTTGTCATTTGACAGGTCAGCATGTGCAGCTGTGGAGGTTAATGCCACCGCCATTGCAGCGGATAAAAGTGTTTTGTTCATTGATTTCATTATGACTCTCCTGGTTAGAGCATTTCTTATTGTTATAACTTTAAATAGATATCTGATTAATATCAGACACCCAAATACGTGTTCAGAAGTTCTGTTTTTTCTTTCAGTTCATGCGCATGCACTTGTTCGACGATATGCCCGTGTTCCATCACGTAGTGGCGGTCTGCAATCGGAGCCGCAAAACGAAAGTTCTGTTCGACCAGTAAAATGGTTAAACCACGTTCTTTAAGGGCCATCAGCACTTCTGCTAATTTTTGAACGATAACAGGTGCCAAACCTTCCGTTATTTCATCAAGTAGCAAGATGTTTGCTCCGGTGCGCAATATACGCGCTAATGCCAGCATCTGCTGCTCCCCACCTGACAAACGTGTTCCCTGACTGAAACGTCGCTCATACAAGTTTGGAAACATCTCATAGATTTCTTCAACACTCACACCATCAGAACGCACTGCGGGCGGCAACATCAAATTTTCTTCAACATTCAGGCTGGAAAAGATGCCACGCTCTTCCGGACAAAAGCCTATACCTAAATGTGCTATTTTATGCGCTGGCATATTGATAGTTTCAGTACCATTAATCACAATCGAGCCGGTACGTCGGCCCACCATGCTCATAATAGCTTTGAGGGTTGTTGAACGCCCTGCACCATTTCGACCCAACAAAGTAACAAGTTCACCCTGCCCGATAGACATGTCGATACCATGAAGAATATGAGACTCTCCATAAAAAGCGTGCAAATCATTAATACGGATTTTTTCAGGACGTGTAGTACTCATGCTTGCACCTCATCAGCGGCAACGCCTAAATACGCTTCCTGAACACGGGGGTCAGCAGACACTGATTCATAATCACCTTCGGTCAGAACGGCTCCACGCTGCAGTACCGTTATCTGATCCGCCAGCTTGGAAACGACATGTAAATTATGCTCAACCATCAAAATGGTGCGGTCTTTAGAGACTCGCTTAATCAGGTCAGCAACCACATCAACATCTTCATGACCCATCCCCTGTGTCGGCTCGTCCAGTAACATCAACTCAGGCTCTAATGCGAGTGTAGTCGCAATCTCCAAAGCACGTTTACGGCCATAGGAAAGATCAACCGTTTTCGCACCCGCAAAACCGCCCAGGCCAACCGACTCAAGCAACTCCACAGCCCTGTCATCCAGGCGATCAAGCACTTTATCTGACTTCCAAAAGTGAAAACTATTACCCTCTTTGCGTTGCAATGCGACACGCACATTTTCCAACACACTCAGATGAGGAAATACAGCCGATATCTGGAACGAGCGAACGACACCTCTTCGTGCAATCGCAGCAGATTTCATTGACGTAATATCATTACCATTAAATAGAATCTTGCCTGATGTCGGTGTCAGGAACTTAGTTAAAAGGTTAAAAACGGTGGTCTTACCAGCCCCGTTCGGACCTATCAGCGCATGTATATGACCTCGCTGAATCTTAAGACTCACATCATCTACGGCGGTAAAGCCTTTGAATTCTTTTATGAGATTCTGGGTCTCCAGAACGTAATCTGCACTCATGCGGTACTATGCCTCTTTTGTTCTTATTGTGCATCTTTCGCTGCGCTGAATACTTACTTTTACGTAAGCGCTGTATAGAAATTAGCAATTTCCCTTACTGGAAGCCAAGTAGTACTTTAGTCTAACAGGCCCTGATAAGGGCTCAATTATGATGCTTTAATCAATTAAAAACAAACACTTAACCATTTTAAAAATAATCATGTATAATTTTATTATGACCTTTTTTACTTTACGTTTACGTAAACTTCCGCTAAATTAACTTAAAAGAAAATGTGATACGGAACTATGAACAATAAGGCAACATACTCAATCAGCGAACTGGCAACCGAATTTGATATTACGACACGCAGTATTCGGTTTTATGAAGACCAGGGCTTGCTTTCTCCTCGACGCCGGGGACAAACACGCATTTACAGCCGGCAGGACCGGGTGCGCCTTAAATTAATTTTACGCGGCAAGCGATTAGGCTTTTCGCTTGCTGAAACACGGGAGTTATTTGACCTTTGGGATGAAACCTTGTCCGGTAGCGAGAAGCAGCTAAATCTGCTATTGAATAAGATCCTGGAGCGTAAAGCAGCTCTTGAACAGCAACTCAACGATATCGCAATGGTTCGATTAGAACTTGAAAGTGCCGAAAACCGTTGTAACGAAGCACTTAGGGAACTAACGGACAAAAAACAAAAAAAAGCGAACCTGGGCTGAACACCATCAGACAGGAATAAGCAAAACTAAGGATGTGACAGATGATTTCTCAATACACAGAGTTGAACTTCGGACTTGGCGAAACAATCGATATGCTACGCGAACAGATCAATAGCTTTGCGGCTAAAGAGATTGCACCTCGCGCAGAACAGATTGATCACGACAACGAATTTCCAAACGACTTATGGCGCAAATTTGGTGATATGGGTCTGCTGGGCATTACCGTTAGTGAAGAATACGGTGGTGTTGGCATGGGTTACGTTGCCCATATCATTGCAATGGAAGAGATCAGCCGCGCATCGGCGTCTGTTGGTTTATCTTATGGCGCTCATTCAAATCTCTGTGTAAACCAGATTCATCGCAACGGCACTGAAGAACAGAAACCCAAGTACTTGCCTAAACTGATCAGCGGTGAACACATTGGCGCGTTAGCCATGTCTGAGCCAAACGCAGGTTCTGATGTTGTTTCCATGAAACTCAGCGCACGTGACAACGGCGACCACTATCTGCTGAACGGCAACAAAATGTGGATTACCAACGGCCCTGATGCCCATACTTATGTCATCTACGCAAAAACCGATATCAAAGCAGGCCCTCGTGGTATTACCGCTTTCATCGTTGAACGTGATTTCCCCGGCTTCTCCCGTCACCAGAAACTCGACAAACTAGGGATGCGCGGCTCCAATACATGCGAACTGGTTTTTCAGGACTGCCCTGTTCCAAAAGAAAACATTCTTGGCGAATTGAATGGTGGCGTGAAAGTACTGATGAGCGGTCTGGATTATGAACGCCTGGTCTTATCGGGTGGCCCACTGGGTATTATGCAAGCCGCAATGGATATCTGTGTTCCATATATTCGTGACCGTCAGCAGTTTGGCAAGCCTATTGGTGAGTTCGAGCTGGTACAGGGAAAAATTGCCGACATGTACACCCTGATGAACGCCTCAAAATCTTATGTCTACCTGAACGGTATGGCGGCAGAACGCGGCGAAACCTCACGTAAAGATGCTGCTGGCTGCATACTCTTTACGGCAGAAATGGCGACCAAAATTGCTCTGGATGCTATCCAGTTACTTGGCGGCAATGGTTACATCAACGAATTCCCTACGGGTCGTCTATTACGTGACGCCAAGCTATATGAAATCGGCGCGGGCACCTCTGAAATCCGCCGTATGCTAATCGGACGTGAGCTTTACCTTAACAAGTAACAGCGTTCTGTTAATTAGCTAGTATCCCATCAAATTGAACTAAACAGATTCAGGTGATCATGCATCATCTGAATCTGAAGAGGACAGGATATGTCGATCATCCAATCCAAGGTAAACACACGTGCTGAAGATTTCGTCGCCCGTCAGGAATCGATGCAAACTGCCGTTTCAGATTTACGTGAAAAAGTAAGTGTTATCGAACAAGGTGGTGGTCCCTCTTATCAGGAGCGCCATACGGCGCGCGGCAAGTTACTTCCCCGCGATCGTATTAATACATTAATTGATCCGGGTTCAGCTTTTCTTGAGCTGTCACAAATGGCCGCTTATAAAGTCTATGAAGACAACATTCCAGCAGCCGGCATTATTACCGGTATTGGCCGTGTATCTGGCCAGGAATGCATGATCATTGCCAACGATGCTACGGTAAAAGGCGGAACTTATTTCCCGCTGACGGTTAAAAAACATCTACGTGCACAAGAGATTGCAGAGCAAAATCATCTGCCATGCATCTACCTGGTAGATTCAGGCGGTGCCAACCTTCCGCAACAAGATGATGTCTTCCCTGATCGCGACCATTTCGGACGTATTTTTTTCAATCAGGCACGTATGTCTTCTAAAGGCATACCACAGGTTGCTGTTGTAATGGGCCTGTGTACTGCCGGTGGTGCTTATGTACCCGCCATGGCAGATGAGTCTATTATCGTTCGTAATCAAGGCACGATCTTTCTGGCGGGCCCGCCTCTGGTTAAAGCAGCCACGGGCGAAGTGGTCAGTGCTGAAGATCTTGGAGGCGCTGATGTTCACTGCAAAGTGTCAGGCGTTGCCGACCACTATGCAGAAAACGACCAGCACGCACTACAGATAGCACGTACGTGCGTTGCTAACCTGAACCGAAAGAAAGAGATCAACCTGAACATTAAGCCTTCTGTAGAGCCTCTCTACCCTGCTGAAGAGCTATACGGCATTGTCGGTACTGACCTTAAAAAGCCTTTTGATGTTCGTGACGTGATTGCACGCATTGCTGATGGCTCTGACTTTGACGAGTTTAAAAAGAACTACGGCACCACACTGGTCACCGGCTTTGCACATATCTATGGCTACCCTGTCGGCATTATTGCGAACAACGGTATCCTCTTCAGCGAGTCTGCACAAAAAGGCGCTCACTTCATTGAGCTCTGTTGTCAACGTAAAATACCTCTGCTGTTCCTGCAGAACATTACCGGATTTATGGTAGGCCAGAAGTATGAAGCGGAAGGTATTGCCAAACATGGAGCCAAGCTGGTTACAGCGGTTGCCTGCGCAGAAGTGCCAAAGCTAACCGTATTGATCGGTGGCTCATTCGGAGCAGGCAACTACGGCATGTGTGGTCGGGCATACAGCCCTAACTTCTTATGGATGTGGCCAAATGCACGCATCTCCGTCATGGGTGGTGAACAAGCCGCTGGCGTTATGGCGACGGTTACACGCGACGGCAAAGAGCGTAAAGGTGAAACCTGGTCTGCAGAAGAAGAAGCCAATTTCAAAAAGCCAATTGTGGACACCTACGAACATCAGGGGCATCCTTATTATGCCTCAGCGCGTCTATGGGATGACGGGGTGATTGATCCTGCACAAACCCGCGCCGTTATTGGCATGGGGTTGTCAGCCGCGCTGAATAAGCCCGTTGGTGAAACCCGCTTCGGCATATTCCGGATGTAATGGAGTGACTATTATGAACAATAATAATCGTGTACTCCTGAACATCAGTGAAGACGGCATCGCCGAACTGACACTGAACCGTCCGGAAGTACATAATGCTTTTGATGATGATGTAATCGAACAATTGATCGCTCAGCTTGAAAGCGTTGCCAATAATGAGACTGTTCGCGTATTAGTCTTGCGCTCAAACGGTAAAAATTTTTCTGCCGGTGCCGACCTTGGCTGGATGCGCCGCATGGCGAAAAACTCCCATCAGGAAAACCTGCAGGATGCAGGTCGCCTTGCCAAACTAATGCAACTGCTTAACGATCTGAACAAGCCGACTATCGGCCTGGTACAGGGTGCCGCTTATGGTGGTGCAGTGGGACTGGCAGCCTGTTGCGATATGGTTATCGCGTCTGAAGACGCGCAATTTTGTCTGAGTGAAGTAAAGATCGGACTGATTCCTGCGGTGATCAGCCCCTACGTTGTACGGGCTATTGGCGAGCGTCAATCTCGTCGCTACTTCCTGACGGCTGAACCCTTTTCTGCGGCTATTGCGCAGAATTTCGGATTGGTACACGAAGTCGTTGCTTCTCCTGAGCTTTTTGATGATGCCTGTGCTCGCATTACTCGCACACTCAGCAAAAACAGCCCACAAGGAATGCGTGCAGCAAAAGAACTTATCTTTGCTGTGAGCCATAAAGTTATTGATCAAACCGTTATCCAGGATACGGCCCAACGCATTGCCAATATACGTGTCAGTGCTGAAGGACAGGAAGGCTTGAGTGCTTTTCTTGAAAAACGTAAATCCAACTGGATTCAGGAGTAAGTCACTATGTTCAGCAAGATTTTAATTGCAAACCGTGGCGAGATTGCCTGTCGCGTCATTCAGACAGCTCACCGCCTTGGTATCCGTTGTGTCGCTGTTTATTCTGAAGCCGACCGCAATGCCCGCCATGTAGCCATGGCTGATGAAGCCTTCTTATTAGGCCCTGCACCCAGCAGCGAGAGCTACTTACGTGCTGATAAAATATTACAGATCGCCTTAAAATCAGGTGCACAAGCAATTCACCCTGGTTACGGTTTCTTGTCAGAAAACACAGAATTCGCCAACGCTTGTGAAGCAAACAATATTGCTTTTATCGGCCCTCCTGCATCCGCTATCGCGGCAATGGGTTCTAAATCCGCGGCGAAAGATATCATGCTAAAAGCGGATGTTCCGCTGGTGCCTGGCTACCATGGCGCTGATCAAGACCCCGCCCTACTGAAAGCCGAAGCTGAAAAATGCGGCTTCCCTCTTCTGCTTAAAGCAATTGCTGGCGGCGGTGGTAAGGGGATGCGTGTCGTCACTCATATCGGCGAATTTACTGAAGCACTGGCGGCCGCTCAACGTGAATCACAAAATGCATTCGGCAACCCCGACATGCTGATTGAGCGCTATCTGACCAAACCGCGCCATGTTGAAATCCAGGTATTCTGTGACAAGCAGGGTAACGGCGTTTATTTAGCTGAGCGCGATTGCTCTGTACAGCGTCGTCACCAAAAAGTCATTGAGGAAGCGCCCGCACCAGGTCTCTCAGATGAAACGCGTAAAGCAATGGGTGAAACAGCCGTTGCTGCAGCAAAAGCAATCGACTATGTCGGTGCCGGAACGGTAGAGTTCCTGTATGACGAAGATGGCTCCTTCTACTTTATGGAGATGAACACTCGCTTGCAGGTAGAACACCCTGTAACTGAAATGATCACAGGCCAGGACTTGGTTGAATGGCAGCTACGCATTGCTGATGGCGAGCCCCTACCGCTTCAGCAGGATCAGATTCAGATTCGCGGTCATGCGCTGGAAGCACGTGTTTACGCAGAAGACCCGGATAATGACTTCCTGCCGGTCACGGGTACCCTACACTATCTGCGCACACCGGATGAAAACGCGCATGTACGTGTCGACACGGGTGTTATCGAAGGTGATGACGTCAGCGTTTACTATGATCCGATGATTGCAAAATTGATTGTCTGGGATGAAGATCGTGAACAGGCGATCAATCGTATGGTGCATGCGCTTGAGTCTTATCGCATTGGAGGCATGAAAACCAATATCCGCTTCCTGCGTCAACTCGCAGATAGCAAGCCATTCCGTGATCAGGAACTGGATACCGGCTTTATCGAAAAGCATAACGACCTGCTCTTTCAAAAAGACAAAACCGACATTCAAAGCCAACTCGCACTTGCCACCAGCTATGTACTTGAAACCGAGCGTCAGACTCAGCCTAACAAAGACGATCCTGACTCCCCCTTCAATTTACAAACCAGCTGGCGTTTGAATGCTAACTACTCGCGTCCGATGGAATGGGTAGTCGGCGAAGACCATTATCAGGTCAGCATAGTTGAGCAACAAAACGGTTATGATATCACTGTTGATAACGTCACCTTCAAAGTCTCTGCTACCTTAAGTGATGACCATCTTCAGGTTGTTATTAATGGTCACCGCCTGAGTATTCACGGACATCTGTCAGGTAATGATATGACCCTGTTCCGTGAAGGCCACCAGTTCCAATGCCAACTATTCCGTCATACCTTTGATGAAAGTGATCAATCGGCAGGCGGTTCACTGACTGCACCAATGAACGGCGCTATCGTTGCAGTATTCGCTGAAGCAGGTCAAATTGTTAAACAAGGCGAAACCCTCGTCATCATGGAAGCTATGAAAATGGAACATAGCATCCGGGCACCTCATGACGGCACCGTCACAGAAGTGTACTTTGCAGTCGGCGACTTAGTATCTGATGGAGCAGCACTGGTGGCTGTTGCACCGGTCGAGGAGGCATAAAATGGGATTACCCACCAAAGCACGTATTGTTGAAGTCGGCCCACGCGACGGACTGCAAAATGAATCGGGCCCGGTGATTGCCACGGCAATTAAAGTCGAGCTGATCAACCGCCTTGCTGATGCTGGCATTAATCATATCGAAGCGGCCAGCTTTGTTTCTCCAAAATGGGTTCCGCAAATGGGTGATGCTGCCGAAGTGATGGCAGGTATTACGCGTAAAGCGGGGGTGACCTATGCTGCCCTCACGCCTAACCTGAAAGGCGCCGAGGGAGCAATTTTAGCCGGTGCGGATGAAGTGGCTATTTTTAGCGCCGCTTCTGAGTCCTTCACCCAAAAAAACATCAACTGCTCGATTGCTGAGAGCCTCGAGCGTTTTGTACCGGTTATTGAAGCTGCCAAGAAAAACAACGTCCGTATTCGCGGTTATGTGTCTACCGTACTCGGCTGTCCTTATGAAGGCGAAATTGATCCGGCTCAGGTCGCTGCAGTCGCCCGTGAACTGCTTGACATGGGCTGCTATGAAATCTCATTAGGCGACACCATCGGCGTTGGCACACCGGTTAAAGCACGAAAAATGCTGGCCCGGGTTGCCCATGAAGTGCCTGTGAAGCAACTCGCCGCGCATTTTCATGACACCTACGGTCAGGCATTAGCCAACCTGTATGCTGTCATGCAAGACGGCATCAGTGTTATCGATACCTCCATTGCAGGCCTGGGTGGCTGTCCGTATGCGAAAGGAGCCTCAGGCAATGTTGCGACAGAGGATGTGGTATACATGCTGAATGGATTAGGTATCGAAACCGGCATAGATCTGGAAAAACTGGTACCGGTAGGTAACTGGATTACACAGCAAATCGGACGCGCCAACGGCTCCAAAGTTGGGCTCGCCCTTGGCTGTGAAGAATAAAAATATAAAAAAGCATGAGGCAAAGTAACATGAGTCAACCAAAGCAGATTACCGCACTTGACCTGCCGATTCCCGAGCATAAAGACCTACCGGAAGAATTTCAGAAATACTTCGCAAAATGCGAAGAAAAACTGGGCATGGTTCCTAACGTGCTGACCGCTTATAGCCAGAACGTTGCTCAACTTGACATATTTGCACGCTTTTACAACGAACTGATGTTTGGCGAAAGCGAACTTACCCCGCTGGAAAAGGAGATGATAGCGGTGGTTGTCTCTTCACAAAACCATTGTTACTACTGCCTTACTGCGCATGGGGCTGCTTTACGCGAGTACTCTGGTGATCCGGTTTTAGGAGAGCTTATGGTAATGAATTACCGTGCAGCCGACTTGCAACCCCGGCACCTCGCCATGCTCGATTTTGCTTATAAACTCACCTGCCAGCCTGACCAGATTATTGAATCGGACCGGCAAGCACTGCGTGAGGCAGGATTCAGTGATCAAGGCATCTGGGATATTGCTAATGTTACCGGCTTCTACAATATGACCAACCGAGTGGCCAGTGCAACGGAGATGCAGCCTAACCCGCAATACCACGCCAGCCATCGCGGCACCCGAAACTCATGAACTACCTGATAACAACAAGATTGCAGGGATTTTATTATGACTATTAAATTGCCAAGTTACACCAGCGGCATTTCCAGCAAACCTCTGCTGGGAATGACTATCGGTGAAAAACTTGATGAGATTGCAGCGACCTATCCAGACAACGATGCATTGATTGTTCGTCATCAAGGGCTACGTTACTCATACAGCCAATTAAAAGAAGCTGTCGACCAGGCAGCCCGTGCTTTTATCGCCATCGGTGTTGAACGGGGTGACCGCATAGGCATGTGGGCACCGAACTGTGCCGAATGGACTATTACCCAGTTTGCTACCGCCAAAGTGGGTGCAATTCTGGTCAACATCAATCCTGCTTATCGGCTTCACGAACTGGAATACGCGTTAAATCAGTCTGAAGCCCGCTTCATCGTGACAGCGAATACCTTTAAAAGCTCAAATTACACAGAAATGCTATTTGAACTGGCACCAGAACTGAAGGCATCTGCAGAAGGTAAGCTCAAATCAATGAAGCTTACAAGCCTTGAAGGCGTCATCAATTTAGCCGATGAAAAATTTCCCGGCATGTGGCGTTGGACTGACTTTATCGGCATGGCTGACAACGTCAGTATTGAGCAAGTTGATGAAGCACAAAGCCAACTGCAGTTTGATGATGCTATCAATATTCAGTACACCTCCGGCACAACAGGTTTCCCTAAAGGGGCCGCCCTCTCTCATCACAATATTCTGAATAACGGATATTTTGTTGGCGAAAGCATGAACCTGACCGACAAAGACCGCATTGTTATTCCTGTGCCTCTGTATCACTGTTTTGGTATGGTGATGGGTAACCTGGGTTGCATGACTCACGGCTCTGCGATGATCTATCCAGATGAGGCTTTTGACCCTAAAACTGTGCTGGAAACCGTTTCCGAAGAAAAAGCCACAGGGCTTTATGGTGTACCCACGATGTTTATCTCAGAACTGGACCACCCGGACTTCAGCCAGTATGACCTGAGTTCGCTTCGCACCGGCATCATGGCTGGATCTATCTGCCCTGCTGAGGTCATGAAAGCCGTTAACACCAAGATGAACATGAAAGAAGTTCAGATCGCCTATGGTATGACCGAAACCAGCCCGGTTTCATTGCAGACCTCTGCTGATGACCCGTTCGATAAACAGGTAACCACTGTTGGCCGTACTCAACCACATTTGGAAAGCAAGGTGATTGACCCTGCCACCGGTAATATCCTTGCGCGTGGTGAGATTGGTGAACTTTGTACCCGCGGCTACAGCGTCATGCTCAAGTACTGGAACAATCAAGAAGCCACAGACAAGGCGATAGACGCTGCCGGATGGATGCACACTGAAGATTTAGCAACAATGGATGATGAAGGCTATGTTCAGATTGTAGGCCGTATCAAGGACATGGTGATTCGCGGTGGTGAAAACGTTTATCCCAAAGAGGTTGAAGAGTTTTTGTACACCCACCCTGACATCTCAGATGTACAAGTAACCGGCGTACCGGATAAAAAATACGGTGAAGAGCTGATTGCCTGGATTAAATTACATCCAAAGGCAGATACCGTCACTGAAGAACAGTTACGTACTTTTTGTAAAGGAAAAATCACTCACTTTAAGATTCCGCGTTACTTTAAGTTTGTAGATGAGTTCCCGATGACGGTTACCGGGAAAATACAGAAGTTCAAAATGCGTGAAATATCTATCGCGGAGCTGGGTCTGGACGACATCTGACATCTGACATCTGCCGAAAAAAAGCCCCGAATAATCGGGGCTTTCACATTTATACAGGTGATTTATCATTAATAGATAGAAAGTTATAAGCGTCTTGCGCGATACGAACGGCCTTTCATCTTTCCTTCGCTGATTTTTTTAAGCGCAACTTTTGCAACATCCTGATTCACAGCCACATAGGATTTATTATCCATCACCTGGATTTTACCGACCTGTTTGCCATCAATGCCGTTCTCACCGGTCAATGCACCTAAAATATCTCCGGCACGAATTTTCTGTTTTTTACCGCCATCAATCTGGATCGTCGCCATGGCTGGTTTAAAAACCGGCTTATCCAAGACGCTATCAGAGGGCAAGGATTCGACGCTGATGCGCTGTCCGATGTAGTCTTCAAGACGAGCAACTTTATGCGTTTCTTTATCGCTGAACAAGGTACAGGCAAAACCCTTGCGCCCTGCACGCCCGGTACGACCAATACGATGTACATAAACTTCTATATCACGTGCTATCTGATAATTAATAACGGCATCCAACGCGTCAATATCCAAACCCCGTGAAGCCACATCAGTCGCCACAAGAATTGATACGCTTTTATTCGAGAAGCGTATCAATGTCTGGTCACGATCACGCTGCTCTAAATCCCCATGCAATGCTACCGCGCTAAAACCGTAATTGCAGAGTTCGTTAGCGACTTCCTGAGTTTCTATTCTGGTATTACAGAAAACCACGGTCGATTCAGGACGATGTTTTAATAACAACAAACGCAGTGCTAACATTCGCTCGGATTCATCATTGATCTTAAACAGATGCTGCTGAATACTGCTATCGTCATGCGTAGACGTCACCTGAACCATTTCCGGATCAGTCATGATGCGCTGCGCAATAGACTCAATCTTTTTAGGGAAAGTGGCACTAAACAACATCGTTTGGCGCTGGGCAGGCATCTGATCAATAATCGCATCCAGCGCATCCTGGAAGCCCATCTCGAGCATTCTGTCTGCTTCATCCAGTACCAAAGTTTCAACATGCTCAAGATTGAGTGTTTTGCGGTTGATATGGTCCTCAATACGGCCCGGTGTTCCTACGATAATATGTGCACCATGTTCTAAAGACCCTATCTGCGGGCCTAACGGAGTACCGCCACACAGCGTCAGTACTTTAATATTGTGAATGGTACGTGCCAGCGTACGCACTTCCTGAGCCACCTGATCCGCTAACTCACGCGTAGGACAAAGCACCAGTGCCTGAATTCTGAAGCGTTTAACATTGAGCTTTTCCAGCATACCTAACACAAAGGCAGCTGTTTTTCCTGAACCGGTTTTTCCCTGCGCTATAACATCCTTGCCTGCCAGAATATGCGGCAGACTCTGTTCCTGTATCGGCGTCATTGCCGTATAGCCGATTGAATCAAGGTTCTGAAGTAGTGCAGGTTTTAACTTAAGGGTCGAAAATTCTATTGAGCTCAATGTGCTGTCCTGTACAAGGTCGGTTTTGTAGTAAAGATGACCAAAATGACGCGTATAATAACAGATCCGCAAATCTTCCGCTGACTAATAGATTTCCCTGTTAGGTTTTAATAAAAAGATACTCATCCATAAAGTCTCCGTCTCTTTGTTCTGAGCGATAATATTGAAGGGACAAATCAGCAGATAGCCCCAGATACTCCTCTGGTTTGAGACAAAAACGTTCGGAAAATCCTTTCTCCTTATGTTGCAGCAGATTAAAACTATTCAGCATCAACCGCCCTCCTCTGGTCAATAACGCGGGCAGGCACAGAAAAAGCGCCGGCGTTGGACGAAATCGATTGATCACTATGTTGTCATACTGACCTAAAGCAGCCAACGAGGCTGTGACATCAAGGTCAAATTGAACAGTCCGAATGCTCAACTGTTCGGCTTGTGCGCAGGCATTCAGACGCTTAAGTCCCTCTTCTGCAATATCGACAGCGGTAACTGCAAAGCCTTGCCTGGCTAAAAACACAGCAGAACCTCCATCACCCGACGCAAGGTCCAGGACCGAACCCGGTTTTAACGAAGACCAGCCGAGTTCCAGGGCTACCGGGATTGATGATAACGCCCCTGATTTATCCGCATAGCGACGGTTCCACTTTTCCCGTACTGATGTCATAGTTACTCCTGAGTTGAGCTGCCTTACGACTAATTTTGAGTGACTAATTACACAATTACTAATACACAGTTACTCAACTGTAATTTTCGTAATCTTATCTTTAATCAACTGCCCGAGTTGTTGGGTGCCTGGGCCTGCATAATGACCATCACGATAGATAAGATAAAGTTCTACCGAGCGCTCTCCACCTGAAACCAGTGATAAGGGTTTTAACACCCCTTGCTCAAGCTCATTCTGAATTTTCAGCACCGGATACCAGGCGTACCCTAACCCCAATACTGCACAGCGAACCGACGTATTAATATGACTTAAGGTCAAACGCTGCTGCGCGCCCAACCAACCCGCGTCCGTACCCCGGCTACCCGAATCCTTAACCACCAGTTGACGATGTAAACGTAAATCCTGGTAATCCAGTGTCCGGCCAACCTGATGCAAGGGATGATCAGGTGCCGCTACCGCTCTAAAGGTCACTTGCATCAATGGATCACCTAAAAAACCCGGCGGAATGCGCCCACTGATAACAATATCAGCTTCTTTTTTTAATAAAGCCTCATCTGAACCGCTAAGCACGGTTTCCCGCAACTCCACTCGCGTCATCGGATTCTCAGTCATAAATGCCTGCACTGCCTCCAATAACAACCATTCCGGAAACAGTGTATCCATCGCAATCTTAATTTCTGCCTCCATGCCCGCTGAGAATTTCAGCGCCATTGACTCCATCTGCTGCGCCTCTTCCAACAACACTTTTGCCCGACGATAAAGCGTCTGACCCACCGGGGTTAACACAGCCTTGCGTCCTGCTATCTTAAACGCACGCAGGCCCAGACTAGCTTCCATCTTTTGAATCGCATAGCTGATAGATGATTGGCTCTTATTCAAGACTTCAGCGGCAGCGGCATAGCCACCACTCTCAACGATTGCGACCAAACATTGCCATTGCTCAAGCGTTACCATTTTATAAGCGTCGTATAAATATGCGTCATAGATATATCTATTAATTAGATTGAATTGAACTGATTTTACCTGTTTTTAATCTTTTTATTAAATATAAAATAGACGCTATAACGTAAAACACTCTCATTAGACAGTACGAGAGCTTTGCACAAGCCGACATTAATATAGGGATAAACATCATGGCAACACTTCTACATATCAAAAGCAGCATCTTTGGTGACGGCGGAAAATCCAGCCAACTCGCAGCAGATTTTATTAAAAAATGGCAGGAAACAGAGCCTCAGGGCCAGGTGGTTACCCGCGATTTAATCAACAACGCCACCCCGCATCTTGATGCGGATATTGTGACTGCATTGATGACTGCTGAAGCAGACCGTTCAACAGCACAACAAGAAGTAGCAACGCATTCTGACCAATTGATCAATGAAATCCGTCAAGCCGACCTGATTGTAATAGGCGTGCCTATGTACAATTTTGGTATCCCTTCTCAAATGAAAGCTTATCTTGACCAGTTAGCTCGTGCCGGTGTTACCTTCAAGTACACCGACAAAGGCCCAATTGGCTTACTGGATGACAAACCCGTCTATCTGTTTGCCACGCGTGGCGGACTGTATCGTGATTCAGGCGCCGATTTTCAGATCCCATTCATGACGCAGTTTCTCAACTTTATTGGTCTGAAAGATATCGACATTATTTACGCTGAAGGTCTTAACATGGAGGCGATGGCGGATACTTCGCTGGCGGCAGCAAAACAACAGATTGCTAATGCGATCAATTAATTAAACAGGAGAACATGATGGGACTGTTGATTAACGGTACATGGCACGATCAGTGGTATGACACAAAAACAAGTAACGGTGAGTTTGTCCGCAAGGAATCACAGTTCCGTCACTGGATAACGTCCAACAGTTCTTCTGATTTTCCTGCAGAGGCAGATCGTTATCATCTGTATGTTTCACTCGCCTGTCCTTGGGCGCATCGCACGCTTGTGATGCGCGCCTTAAAAGGCCTGCAACATATCATCACTGTCGATATCGTTGATCCTTTAATGCTCGAAAACGGCTGGAGCTTTAGAAAAGATTCGCTAGCTGACGGAGATACCCAACTAAGCGCTAACTATCTTTATCAGATCTATACCCATGAAGATCCTGACTACAGCGGTCGCGTTACTGTACCGATCCTCTGGGATAAAAAACAACAGCGAATTGTAAATAACGAATCTGCCGACATTATTCGGATGCTTAATTCAGCCTTCGATAATCTGGGTGCAACAAAAGGCGATTACTACCCTCTTGCTCTCCGCTCCCGGATTGATGAACTTAACAGCTGGATATATGAGACCGTTAATAACGGCGTTTACAAAGCTGGTTTTGCGACGACACAGGCGGCCTATGACGTGGCCGTAAGCGCACTTTTTAAATCATTAGATAGTTTAAATGAGCGCCTTAGCACACAGCGTTATCTTCTTGGTGATCAGATGAGCGAAGCGGATATTCGCTTATTCACCACATTAATACGCTTTGATCCGGTGTATGTCAGCCATTTTAAATGCGACCTCAAACGTATCGCCGATTACCCGGCCCTGTCGGGATATTTAAGAGATATCTATCAGACAGCGGGTATTGCTGAAACGGTCGATTTTGATCATATAAAGCAGCACTATTATTGCAGCCATACGATGATCAACCCGACGGGCATCATCCCCATCGGACCAGCCTATGACCTCAACGCAACACATGGGAGAGCTTCATTATGAATACCTCACTACAAACAAGGGCTGTAGCCCGACTTATCCAGGCCATTGATAGCCAGGATGGAGCAGGTGTAAAACTCAAACGCAGTCTGGGCCGCGGTGCTACGACGCGTGTCGATCCTTTCCTGATGCTGGATGCCTTTTCGTCGGCTAATCCTGATGATTATATTGCAGGTTTTCCGCCACACCCGCACCGCGGCTTTGAAACGGTTACTTACATGTTAGATGGCCACATGATCCATCGCGATCACATGGGCAACGAAGGCGACTTGCGTGCCGGTGGCGTACAATGGATGACGGCAGGCAGAGGTGTGATTCATGAAGAGCGCCCGAAAATGAGCGAAGGGCTGATGCGCGGATTCCAATTATGGATCAACCTGCCCGCCAGTGAGAAGATGAAACCCGCCGCCTATCAAAATATTGAACCCGAGGAGGTTCCGGTAGTAACACTCAATAACGGCAGTATCATTAAAGCTATCGCCGGAACACTAGCGCTTGAAGGGCAGACTATTTCAGGGCCCATCAATAGCGGCAGCACTCAAGCCATCTATCTGGATGTCCGTATCCCTGAAGGACAAAAAATAACACTACCCATAGCAAACCATTTAAGCGCTTTTGTTTACTTGTTTGAAGGCAGTGCCGCGATTGGCGAACAAACGCTGACCGGGAACTCAGCCGCTGTATTAACTGCAGGCGACCTGGTAAGTATCAGTGCCCCTGACCAGCCAACCAGGTTTTTATTGATCGCGGGAAAACCCATTGGAGAGCCGATTGCTCAATATGGCCCGTTTGTTATGAACACTATGGAAGAAGTTGAGCAAGCCATGCAGGACTACCAAAACAATACGCTAACCGATTAAAAACCGCGCAATAAATAAAGGGCAGCATTGGCTGCCCACTTTGCATTAATGTGTAGCTTTCTCTCCCCAAATCGTTTTCAAGCGCTGATCACGACCGCAATTCCAACGATAGGCTTTATAGCGCAGAGGATTATTTTTGTAATAATCCTGATGGTAGCTTTCATTACCCTTAATCGGATAAAAAATTGAGGCATCTAAAATAGGGGTAACCACAGTCTGATTTGGGAACTGTGCAACGACTTCTTTTCTGGAGGCTTCAGCTAGCGCTCGCTCTGTATCGTTAGCGACAAAAATGGCACTTAAATAACTATGTCCTTTGTCACAAAACTGACCACGCGCATCGAACGGATCAATGTTCACCCAAAAATGCGCTAACAGTTGCTGATAGCTCACTTTGTCAGGCTCGTAGGTAATCTCTACCGCTTCATAGTGACCTTCGTGGTTACCATTGTATGTCGGGTTTTTTAAGACGCCTCCCGTAAAACCTGAAACAACATCAGTGACACCCTCTAGCTTTTCAAAGTCAGCTTCCATACACCAAAAACAGCCTCCTGCTAATACGGCTTTATCAGCCAATACAGGTGAGCCGTATGACAGCAAGCCCGAAACTACCGCAAGTAATATCAGTTTATTTTTCATGTAACCTCTCAGAAAGCTCAGCTCCTTATAATGACTGCTATCACTTCATCTATAAAGGCTAGTATCAATAACAAGCATCAATAATGGACATAAATAACCAACTAGCGGCATCGATATAAAAAACCGATTAACCAGCCGACATATCAAATGAGACAATAATTATCGGGAGTTGTTACCTGACAGAACAAAGATTCATCTAATTACTCGCATACAATTTTCAGATCTTCGCTATCAAAATTTATAATGTCACCTGATATTATTTTTTTGCGTTTGCGTGTTTCAACTTCACCATTCACCTTGACCAAGCCTTGCTCTATTGCTGATTTTGCTGCACCACCGCTGGGAGCAAGGCCTTCGAATTTTAGTATTTTATATAGTTCAACTGGTTCTGTTGTAATCTCTACTTCTCTCATTAATGTTCCTTATTGTTCACGCTAAAAATAGTAAGAAGTTACTTACGCTCCACTGAAGCTACTGTTTCTGTCTGGAAATCTGCTGGCATAACAATTTTCAGCAACGCTTTGTATTAACTCAGCTTGCTTACAGCCGACCTCACTAACCCGTTTATCTCTTCATTCTTAATACATGATTTTTCAAGATCAAAATTCTCATAAAAGTCAGGCAAAGCATAGCTGGCCAACACTGTCCCGCCAAAAAAGGGGGCTGAGTTTACCGCTTGTGCCAGCACACTTGCACCGCCTCTCGCGCCTGGAGAAGTAGAAAACAGTATCATTGGTTTATTCTGAAAAACTTTCGGATTGATTCTTGAGCACCAATCAAACAAATTTTTGTAAGCAGCTGAGTAAGAACCATTGTGCTCAGCGAAAGAGATGATCAAGGCATCACTGCCTTGGATTTTAGCTAAGAAGTCTTTCGCAAGTGCCGGGTGACCCAGCTCCTCTTCCTTATCCTGACTAAACAGAGGCAGTTCAAAATCATTTAAATCCAGAATATCAATGTCTGCAGAAGTTAGTAAGGAAGCCGCATAAGTGGCTAACTTTTTATTGATAGACTTTTTGCTACTGCTAGCCGCAAACACTAAAACTTTCATAATGAACCCCATAATCTGGTATGAATGAACCCCTGAGTGCTACATACCAGACAATGTAATACTCAGCGTCTTTTAAATCTCTTAGCTATAATATTTAGCGGCATTACTTAATTATGTTTAGTTGTATTTTTTAACTATTTTTAACTATTTTTTAATTGTTCTTGAATTACAGGGGACAGGCTGCGCCAGCATGCCATTGATAGATAGCAAGTTCCGGGGTCAGTCAGCTAACATCTGACAAAAGGATTAGTGAACTCCTCACCGGCTAAAAACTCTGATTTAAAAGCAAATATATAGTTGAGCTCAGATAGAGTGATACTAATCAAGAATCTACCAAGGAGTCTGCTGCTAATCGTGCCAAAATAGTATTTTTTAATTTTTCTATTCGCTTGAGATTAGCGCCAAAATCACTATACCCCACTCTGGAAGCTGATCGAAAATGAAGTAGCTTGTCCTGACTGTCAAAACGTAGTTCAACATCATCAACAAAACCAAACAGGGTCGACTGGAATGTGGCGGCCAGATAGAAAGGATGCTCCCGGTGGCTGTCATCATCCGTTTGCACAGTGCCGCCGAGTTCAATAACAGCTTGCTTGGCTATGCGAATAATATCCTCAGCCGCGGGCTTCAACGCGGCATCAACAACATCCACACTGACCGGCAAATCACTGATAACTGTGTAGTTAATGGGTAAGACAAAGTGCGACTGGTCATCAGGATATTCACTGCAGACACAATTCGGTTTTTGCTCGCACGCTGCCAATCGAGCGTCAATTAAGCCAATAGGATTGCCTTTTTTAGACAGATACCCCAAAACAAAAAAATAGACAATGATGAGGGTAAAAACCACCACGATTATTGAGAGTACGAGCTTCATCGTCGGGTATTCCTAGCGTTGTTGAGTGAACAAAAAAAGATATTCATATAAAAAACAGATAGATGTTTAAAGATATTAATGTGAAAAGACGCTGATGAAACATAAGATTTAAGAGTGTACCCCTATTACTCGCTACTGAGAAGCTCGCAACCATTGGAGATCCTCGTCATGGATGATAGACCGTTACTGAATCAACCAATCCAATCCATGGTGATCAGACAGATAGATGATAAAGGAGTTATCAAAAGGTGCCTCCCAGAGGATAAGCAGCCTGATTGTGAGTAATTTACCACTCAAGCGCCTGAGAAAGTTTTTGTTGCGACCACCGATACATGAATCAGCATAAAGCTTGAAGAGCCAACGTACTGAACTGAACGGACCTCAATATACGGTTCCACATTTTATTCACATTCTGAGCGATCTGATGAGTTATTCTGATCTCAAATCAATGTTCGAAGATACAAAGATGAATAGTGGAATATCCGGAGCCTATATGGTGCCCCCTCAGTCACAATCTACCAATAACTCTTCTTCATTGTCTTCTGATCAGTGCCAGCTAATTGAAGATACGCTGGGTTCGATCACAGACATCCTCAAGGAGACTGCAGCGGAAGGGAAGCTGATCAATGTGACTGCGTAATTCACAAAGACGACAGCTAATAATGAAAGGCCTCAAATGACTTTTTTGCAAAATTTAATAGATTGATAAAACACTAACAGGAAATGATCATGCGTAAACAATTATTCGTTGGAATCATGGCAGCCGTAATCGGTGCCGGCACACTAGTCACAGGAACAGCTTTTGCAGGCGGTTGTAGCGATCAAGATAACAAACACAATAACCGACCAGAAATGATGCAATACCACAATAAGGGTGACCGTTCAGATATGAAAGGCAAACCTGATGCTTGTGGTAAGAATATGCCTGTAACGCTTCACGATTTAAACCTGTCTGAAGCTCAGCAGGACCAACTGAAACAACTAATGCGTCAACAGCGCAACAATATAATCGCACTAAACGACGCTAAGCAAGATATGCTGGAAGACCTGCGAGATTTAGATGTACAAGCAGCAGACTATGATGAGCAAGTTGAAGCGTTAGTTGTTATGGCCCAAAACCAGGCGGCACAGCAAATGCGAATTAAGACCGATGAAAGCCGGAATATTTTTGAAATTCTGACACCTGAACAGCAAAGACAAGTATTGGAACAGTAACGCTAAACCTACCTAAAGCCTCCTATCAGAATTTGGCCCGTTTGCACGTCAATTCATTCTGATAGGAGATTCAGCTGACAAATCTTCAATATCACGATAGCTAAGATTGAAACGTTAATTGAAACAAAAATGCTACCAAACTGCATGCCGGATGATGACTGGCGGGAAGTGGTGACGTTTATGCTTATTTTGAGATGGTTTCATTAGCTAAACGTACCAAAGGTCATGGAAGGTGTTTCTACAAAGAGTGTCTTACGTAAAGGAAGACCTGGACCTGAAAGTAGATTGAATTAAGTAAACTGTCCCCGTAATTCAGGGTAGTTTAATCACATAAACCGGCGAGTCTATGTGGCGGATAAGTATACCGATATCAACGCCATCATAGCTGGCAACTCTGAAACGGCCAAAGGTTTGCTCTACGTTTGTTGGATGATGGCTTGTCTTTGCCGCATGCGCAATTGGGTTGAGCTGGTTGGTCGCAGCAGTGATGTCTTCCCAGCTATAGGTTTCCCTATTTTGCTCTGCTACGTTGCTTCCGCCGTTTTTTCGAATGCAAAAAAGCTCACCTCCGTTGGAGGCTGAATAGTAGATCATGGCGTTCAGTGCAGGGGCGTACTCCAGAGATGCATAAGGGTGAATGGCAGGAGTAGAGCTGCTGATCAGAAGGCGTATTGGCTCTTCAGGGGCAGCAGGGTTTATCGATAGCAATCTTCTTTTTTTGTGCTCGGCTATGATCAGGCGGTCTTGCGTCGGATCATAGGCCATAGCGTTATGGTCGGCACTGTTTGCTAGTTTGCTGGTCTGGCAAGTGCCCCAGGTGCCGAACGTACCATCCTTATTCTCACCGTCCGGTGAATACCCGATGAAGGTATTGCCGTCATCGCCAGAGTTGCCCCAGAGTATCCGGCGCATAGGGTCCCATGCAGTCCAGCCTCCTGATTTTAGTTTAGCTTCGGGGTGTTTAGGGCCATGTCTCCAGCGAAGAGTGTCGAGGTTCAGTATATGTGGGATGGCAATCGCTTCTACCTCAGGACCCAATTGTCGCTGTCCCTTCAGTAAAATGTAGTCATTTCCTACCGGGTCATATTGCACGTACCCATAGGTATGAGGCGGTAATGGAGTGCCGTTGGGGTAACATGCATCTTCATAAATTGCCCCGGCGCCATATTCGTTCATTTTACCGCTGACATAACCATCCGAGATCCTGGACCACTGCCGGGTCGCCAGGTTGAAAGCATGTACGTCTGATCCAAAATAATCATTATGGCCGCCCCCAAAAATTATCATGCTGCCACTGTCGCCAAAATAATCGGCAAAGACTGCTCCATTCCAGGTTTCTGTTATCGACCAAAAATCACAACGGCCACTCCAGGGGGCTTTGGCGTAACGTCCCAGTAGTCGCCTTGCGCGCATCTCCAATGACCGTGAAGGATTGAGGTTTACGTCTCTGGCTGGGTCGCCGTCTTCCAGATATCTTGTGCCTGTAGGTGTCGGCGCCAGCCCCAGGTCAGGGTGGTCTCCGGAAAGGCGGTACCAGTGTCCGGTTTCCATGCTGCCCACCCAGGTGGGAGTTGTTTTTTTACGTTTTGCGCTAAGATTCGTCATCAACAGGTTGTTCTTTTTGTCCATGGTTAAGGGTTTCGGTCAACCCCACCCTTTGTTTTGGAAACTTTGTTTTGGAAACTTTGTTGTGGAAGCTTTGTTGCAATCTTGTCATAAACTGTCACTGATCTCACGTCCTTTGAGGAAGATACTATTCGCCATCTGGATGAACGCTTCGGTCGTTTACGGAAGTCCAACTCTTCAATTTAAAATGGCAGCTATTTAAGTCGCTTCCGACGCTAAGCGGTCATTCTCAAAGAATTTTAATCGCACCAATTGCTCCAAAGTCAATAATATTCCTGTATTCTTCACTCTCAATAACTCACTAGATGAAGGAAAAATCATGTCGCTTCGGATCAATGATGTTGTCCCTGATTTCTCGGCTGAAACCGATTTAGGTGCTATTAATTTTCACGAATGGATTGGTGATAGCTGGGCTATTTTATTTTCTCACCCTAAAGACTTCACGCCGGTATGTACAACTGAGTTCGGTGCGGTCGCACAACTGAGTGCAGAGTGGACAAAACGCAATACTAAGGTGATTGGCGTATCTGTTGATGGTGTTGAAGACCATAAAAAATGGAAAACGGATATCGAACAGGTTGCTGGTGCTAAAGCCGGCTTCCCGATTATTGCGGACGAGAGCCTGCAGGTTTCCAAGCTTTTCGACATGTTGCCCGCAGAAGCATATTTGCCGGATGGGCGGACACCAGCAGATAGCGCTACCGTGCGCGCTGTATTTATCATTGGTCCTGATAAGCAACTTAAGCTGTCTATGACCTATCCGATGAATGTCGGCCGCAACTTTGCAGAGGTACTGCGTGCTTTAGATGGTTTGCAAACAGCCGCTAAAAATGGCGTTGCGACACCGGCTAACTGGGTGGTTGGTGAAGATGTGATTATCCCACCAACAGTGAGCAATGAAGATGCAACAGCTAAGTTCGGCGACTTTGAAACCGTGTTGCCATACTTGCGTAAGACCTCTTTGAAGTAGCCGTATAAGGTAACAACGTTAATTACTTTATCACGAGCCTGCCCAAGCAGTGTTAGCTGCAAAACGTTGCTAACACTGGACTGGGTCAGGGCTCGCAGGGCGCTCTTGCAGTCACCGCATAGCAGCGTCATTACCCTCTGCACTAACAATTCGGCGCGCGTTCCCCGTCCGGTGATTCATCCCTTTGTCCGGTAACACGAGTAAACTAGTTACACCGTGATTAACCATGACATAGCACTATTTGTCTTTTGTATTTGTCATATTGTTTATTGCTACTACCAATATTGCCCCAAGCAACACTACCCCTATTGTAGATAAGGAACGCCAAACTAAACCTGTGTCACCTATATAGCCCCATATACCTAAAATAGAGACTGTAGTGCCGAGTAAAATAGAAATCAGACCAACGATTAAAGCCACTTTATTTAAAATCATAACTACCTACTTTTATATGTCGCGCATTTTGACTGCCGGTGCGACACATTGAATTCTGGAGGCCGGTGGGCGAAGCTCATGGTCGACTAAAACCCAAGGTGAGCTCACTATGCCAAAGAAATAAACCCGACGAAGAATGATACTAGGTTTATCAGGGGGTGACATGGATTCGATACTTTCCATTAGGTGCCAGCACTCCATTTAAACGCCAACCAACACAATGCAACCAACTAGTTTGATAATAAACGTACTAATGCCGCAGGTACGCTTGTTTGCCAGGGTTGAAAACCTGTCTATGTGGTTTCATCCCCATAAGGCAATACTTAGTTGAGTTTTACCGCTAAATAGGTCACTTGGCCATCCGATGATTGCGGTAAGAAAAATAACCCGCCGTAAGCGAAATATTGGGTGTTCTCAATTTTCACCGGTTTAGCACCATCAGGCAGCGCTGAATAATGTTTACTAGCTTCATAACTCTCACTACTCGCCTGTGCACCACTTATCGGCGCTTCAACAATCACGTAATTGTTGCCTGAACGTTGGTAATAAACACCTTCAACCACATAGTAGGTTTCAGCATCGAAAAAGAGGGTATCAGGGTGAGAGGGAAGCGAGTGAATAATCAGGCCCGGGGGCGGAAGTACCACGCTATAGTCATCACCCATATGGTGATAATAAATTCCGGCGTGATAGCGGTATTCGACTCCACGATGGCGAATGGCAATAGCCTCTCTGGGTAATATATGCAGGCGATGGCCCGGCGCATAGCGAGGTACCGAGAGTGCAGCAATAGCCACACCAGCCGCTACGCCAAGGCCCAGAATCAGTGCCGGACCTCCCCCGTGCCCTCCCCCTCGCGGCATCGGACCGGCACATGCGCTCAACAAGGTTATTGAGCAAATGATCGGTATCCAACGTAATTTCATAATTCATCGTCCTCGTGCTTCTTAAATAACGGCAAAATGCTGACTTGATATCTACTATGGGTGACATACCCGAACGAAAACTGACTAGCTACTGCTTTTACCGAAGCTTTACGAGTCCTGATATTACCTGGCTGTTGTTATGCTTTGAATGATGGCTTAATTCAGCATAATCCAAAGCATGGCGTGGAGTATGGAGATAAAGTGAAGTTTTCAAAATAAGTAAAGAATTTACATCTTACCTTTGCAGAAGCAATTTATAACCTACGCCATCGGTAGAGAGGGTAACTTCCGGATCCTGGATGATCTGTTGTATTTTCGGTGTGAATTTTTGATACGTCTGCTTCAGGTCATTGCAGCCTTAGCAGTATTCATACAACCAGGTACAGATTTGGCAGAGGAGTTGTTCAGAAAAAGAAAAAAGTGAAATCACAACGCCTATCATCTCAGCAAGGGGTATCAGCGGTCTGAGTGTAGGTCGTTGTATAGTTTTTTTAAAAAAATTATTCTAAATTGTTGAATATAATACCTTCAATACCCCTGAATCATCAGCATCTGGCATCTCTGGCCTACTGCTCAAATTTATAGTATTCACGATTCAAATAAGCAGCTACATCACTGACATCTTCCGGAAACCAGCCGACATCCAGGTTGGTATTACACCCTTCAACCATCGCTTCCAACTTCGCAAAAGTTGTCGCCTTACGATCTTCCCGTTGGTAAAAAGATGCTTCATGACAGGTCTCACAATTAGCATCTGTGTATTGTTCGCCACGGATCGTTCGTTCGAGTTCAACTTCATGATACAGCTCAGCACCATTATCAGCATCACCCGCGTATACGTTGGAAATACTAAGAAAGAGCATCGTAATCAGGACATTTTTTTTCATGTCTGCCTCCTTGTGGCTCATCATCTTGTAGAGCTTTAGCAGTTACACACCATCTAATTGCCCCAGATGGCTGATAAAGTCTTCAGGGCCTGTAAAACCAACCAACATTAAATGCGGCTGCATCACACCTGATTGATTATAAAAAATCAAAGCAGGCGGCCCAATAACACTATAACTTTTACTCAGCGCTTTAGCATCTTCATCGTTAGCCGTAACATCAACCTTTATACGCACAAAATTTGCCAGTGCTTGTTTCACCTCAGCGTCTGCAAAGGTGACATGATCAAGCTCAACGCATGTAATGCACCAGTCAGCATAAAAATCGAGCATCACGGGTTTACCTGTCCGTTTAGCATCCTGCAAAAGCGGCTCCAGTTGAGCAATTGATGTTACAGTAATAAAACTCATTTCACTCGGTTGAGTATTTGCTGCTGAAGCAGATGAGAATCCCTTAAGGGGATAGAGCAAGCTGTTACCGCCTGACAATACACCTAAGAGCAATGCGGAACCGTAAAGCAGCAACATTATTCCCACGCCTTTCCATAGCTTGAGCCAACCTTTCGCACCCTGCGGCAATGAATCTAATGCACGCATGTAAATAGCGGAAATAATTAAAACAACCGCGGTTAGCCCCATAGTAACAACCACTGACACAACACGATCCAGCATCCAGACAGCCATCAATAGTAAAGCGACACCAAAGCCTGCTTTTATAGAATCCATCCAATGCCCTGCTTTGGGTAATAATTTACCCGCGGACGCACCTATTAATAGAATCGGCACCCCCATTCCCATGCTCAATGTAAACAAGGCAAGCCCTCCCATCACAGGATCGCCCGTCTGACCAATGTAGATGAGCGCTCCGGCTAAAGGTGCAGCCATACAAGGGCCGACAATAAGCGCCGACAGTAGTCCCATAATCGCGACACCTGAAACCGTACCGCCTTGCTGATGATGGCTGGTGTTATTCAGCTTACTTTGCCAGCTGCTGGGCAGTTGCAATTCATAAAAACCAAACATCGACAATGACAAGAGTACAAATATCAGACTGAAAAAACCAATGATCCAGCTATTCTGAAAAGCAGCCTGTAGATTCTCACCAAACAGGCCGGCCAACACACCTGCTATCGTGTAAGTAACAGATACGGCCAACACATAGATCAGCGACAGAAAAGTGGCGCGCCGTGTGGTAATTCTGTGGCCATGCCCGGCAATAATACTGGAGATAATCGGTATCATGGGAAATACACAAGGTGTCAATGAGAGTGCTAACCCGGCTATAAAAAACGCACCCAGCGTTAACAGTAAACTGTCACCCGACAGCATCCGGGCAAACTGATCTTGTTCACTGACTAAAACAGGCGCAACCGGTTGCTCTATTTGAGTTACTTTCTGTGATGATTCAGGCAGCGGGGTTATTAATAGCGGATTTGCCAATGTGGTTTGAGTATTTTGGATATCAGCAGGAACATCGGCGACGTCGAGTGTTGTTGTCACGGGAGGGTAACAAATCCCGCCTTCCCAGCAACCTTGATAGGTTATTTTCAGCGAGCCATCGCTTGGCGAACCGGTCAGGCTGCGCAGTTGCAACGCGACATCTGCATTGTTATGAAATACTTCAACCGTGCCAAACAAGGGATCATCTTTGGTATCAGTTTTACTATTTACACGACTGATAACTTCCAGCGTGTCGGAAGGACTGATGGTTATACGATCCCGGTACAGATAGTAACGTTCTTGAATATCCCAGTGCAGTGTTATTTTTCCGTTATCACCTACCTCAGGAATGAAAATATACGCTTGTTCGACCGGTAGCGGACCATCGTTAGACTGGCCTGCTTCATTTTTTTTATCAAAAAATCCGGCATGTGCCTGGGATGCAATTAATATAAGCATCCACAGTATTGTCAAAATTTTCAAAACAGATTTTGTTACGCTCAACACTGCAGAGCTACTCCTGAATCAATATAAGATAGGTTATGGACTACATCCGGTCCATTGAGTTCTATATAAGAGTATGATTTATAAAATATATTCAAATCCATCTAACATGACTCATAACAACAATCAGACTGCATTATATCACTCATACCGGCTTATATCTTTTCCGCTTTCATTCCAAGTTAGCACGCAACAGCCCTTATAAACGTCATGACTTTATGGTAAAAAGATGCCTACTTATGATTGCGTTCTTATGATCACTTTACCCAGCCAAGATATCGGCTTGTACCGAATAGCTTCAGGAAAAAAGCACCATGACAGATAACCGCGTAGAAAACCTTAATGTCGAATCTCATTCGGTCCTGATTACACCCGAAGATCTGAAAAGAAAATTACCGATCAGCGAAGCTGCTGCATCGTCTGTAATGGAAGGCCGTCAGGTCATCCGTGATATTCTTGACGGCACCGACAAACGTATTTTTGTGGTAATAGGCCCCTGCTCTATACACGATGTAGATGCTGCGCTTGAATACGGTAAGCGTCTTAAAAAATTATCAGAACAGATAAACGATTCTGTCTATATCGTCATGCGCGTCTATTTTGAAAAACCTCGTACCACTGTTGGTTGGAAAGGATTAATTAACGATCCTCACCTGAATGACTCGTTTGATATCGAGGAAGGTTTACACATTGCCCGTAAGCTGATGTTAGACCTGTCAGAGATGGGACTGCCGTTAGCTACCGAAGCGCTCGACCCTACCACGCCGCAGTATTTACAGGATCTGATCTCCTGGTCCGCTATCGGGGCACGTACGACTGAATCACAAACACATCGGGAGATGTCTTCGGGTTTATCTTGCGCGGTTGGATTTAAAAACGGTACTGATGGCGGCTTAACAGTTGCCACTAATGCACTCAAGTCAGTTAAGCACCCGCATAATTTTCTTGGTATCAGCCCTGATGGCCAGGTATCGATCATTCGTACGAAAGGAAACCAGTACGGACACATTGTACTGCGCGGCGGCGACGGCAAGCCAAACTATGATTCAGTCAGTGTTTCAATCTGTGAACAGGCATTGGAAAAGTCCGGTCTGAAGAAAAACATTATGATCGATTGCAGCCACGCTAACTCCAGCAAGGATCCGGCACTACAGCCCCTTGTTGCAGAGAATGCAGCCAATCAGATCCTTGAAGGCAATAAATCGATTATCGGCCTGATGATCGAATCAAACCTGGAATGGGGCGCGCAGTCTATTCCCGAAAATCTTGCGGATCTGAAATATGGTGTATCTGTTACAGATGCCTGCATTGACTGGCCTGCCACTGAAAAATGTTTGTTGGATATGCACAACAAATTAAAAGATGTACTGCCTAATCGATAGAACACTCAAATCAAAAACAACAGGGCCTTTATGGCCCTGTTTTTACACATAAGTCAGCCCCCCTTTTTTTAAATTTAAGAGTATTTTTAACGGCACTTAAATTTACAATCGAACTCTAACGATGGAATAATATTAATAAATTTGTTTTATAGGGAGATCAACTATGAACACTTTATCGATTGATGGCTGGTGCAAACCCAGCGATAACGGAAAATCTGTTCCCATTGGTATGTTTCATTTTACGGTCGATGATGAAAGCCACTTGAAAATGGAGCGCGCCGAAGAGCAACTGCAGGAGTCTCAGGAGAAGGAAGTATACATTGATGTCGATATGAATATCATCGAACTGGAAACGCCTGAAGGCTGCGGTAACTTATCCGATTGCCGGCTGCGTGTTTACCTTACCCCTGAAGATCAGCGTGGTCATTTCCACTTGGTTGGTCATCGCGCAAGTGATGGAGAACTCGTCTATACCAATGCTGTTATGGTTGATCAGCTAGGTTAACAAAGAGGTTAACAAAGAAATACTTTTAGCTAACGTTGCAATTCACCGGCTGCCATAGAAGCGCCGTGGAACTGGCAGTCCGGGTGAATTTTCCTTGTTATGAGGGTTCTTCGCTCACCCAATGAATAGTAACCTTTCTATTACCCCAATCTTTGGCTTTATTGATATCTTTACCCATATAAATATCTATTTTTTGTCGCCATCGCTTATTCATTTTATCAAGTACCTTATACTTTCCCTCCAGCCCCTCTATTGAAACCTCGACGCCAGGCCTGAGCCCCTTTTTAATGAGGTCTCTCGACACTGCAATTGCCTTCATTCCCGGCTTAAGAGTATCTCCCCATGCAGCAAGCGAAGGCGTCGAGTCTGTTTCATTGGGGTGTGAAGTATAGGCTGAAGCGGTTACTTCTAAGGAGTTTGTTTTATCACTACACCCAGACAAGAAATATATCGCTGGCAAGATTATAAAATAACTAAACCTTCTCATATTTTGCACGCAGTTGTTTTTTCATAACAGCTTATTTTATGGAGTATGGGCCTCTACTACGTTGATGCCCTATTTGGTTCTCATGTAAAACTACCATAGGTATTATCATTATTCCCCATATTTAAGGGCGAAGGGACTGGTTATTTGGGCCGGACTTTACAGTTCATCAGTGACCGTAAGAAGGTGTTGTTAGCCCTTGTGAATAATATTTCCGGCTTACCCATACGCAGTCGATTTTAAGTCTTTGACTCTATTCCTATATCATCCAGGCACAAAAAAACCCCATCATTTCTGATAGGGCTTTTTTTAAAACCAGCTTAAATTAAGCAGTTTTTTTAGCAGCCGCCTTTTTAGCAGCAGGAGCTACAGCGTCCTTGTTTTCAGTCAGGATAGCCTGAACTTCAGCAAAGTAAGCCTTGGTATTTTCAGCAGATGCTTGTACTTCTGTCTGCAGAGCTTCAAGGTTGGCCTTAGCTTCTTCAGATTTTACGGCTACAAAAGCAGTCAGCGCTTCAACGTCCTTAATTTCTGAAAGGGCTTTGAAATCAGCTTGTGCCTTAGCAATTTGCTTCTCAGCAGTCGCTTTCTGCAGCTCGAATGCTTTAGTAAAGGTTGCTGTGTTTAGTTCGATCAGCTTCTGAACAGGAGCGCCAAAAGCAGAGAAGTCAGCAGTAGGAATATTATTGAACATGATTTATACCCATATAGAAAAGTAGTTGATGGATGAATAGTATAGCGTTCCATGTTGCAGTGCAACATTTTTTATACTTACTACTCACTATTTTTATTAACTATCTGAAATTAATAGATATATTTAAATTAATTTTTTTGTGCGGATGCTTACATTATATAGTGCAGGAAACGTGCTGAGGTTTACAGTTTTATTGTGCTATCACTGCAGTCACAATAACTCAGGCCAGCGAAAACTCAGGATAAGTCAGGTTGGCCAATCCGCAAAAGATTACACATCGCTAATAAAGCTATCTTCAATCGGCTCATCCAGCAGCCATACACTGAAGACGATACCAAACAACGGCGTCATAAAAGTAAAAACGCCCAACTGTGATGCTGAATACTGACGAATCAGCCAGAAGCCCTGCTTTGTAGGTACTACGGCTGATTTGTGCGACCTATTTTGTGCGACCTATACAGTGCTGAAACGCTATTGTGTTGCTCGGTATCGCCAGAAAAGAGCTACAGCGACTATGCCTACGGATCTTTTCCGCTTCGAACATAAAAAATATCATCATTAACGGGCGCTGACGCTGGCTTCTGTCCAGAGGCTTTTCTTTTCAAGCAAGCTTTTCTCAATGCTTAACAGCTTAAGCAGAAGAACAACGCCAATCATCACCACAGCGGCAGACAGGCATAGCCCAATATCATAGTTACCAAAAGCTTCGGCAAGATATCCGGTAAGTACCGGTGCAATGATTTGTGCAGCACCATAAGCCAATGTCATTGTGCCCATGAATTTAGCCGGGTTACTTGGATAAAACTTGCCCGCCATCGTCAATATCAGACTGACACAGGCGATAAAAGTACCACCAAACAGCAGCGCACTTAATATAACAACAGGTAAAGTGTCATTTATGGCAGGGAGAATAATTCCTATCGCTTGTAGGATATAGGCGACTAATAGCGCTCTGAGATAACCAATAATTCTCGCAATTCTATCCCATAAAAGAGCTGCCGGGGTAGCCGCTAGCCCAACCAATAGAAAAGCCAATCCCCCCTGCCCTTGCAAGCCTTCAGCACCCTCTACAATATCCACAATAAAGGTGGAGCTGACGACATAACCATAACCGGCACAAAAATAGGCCAACAACATTATCGATGTAAAAGCTTTACCCGGAGGGTTATCTTTTGCAGCAACCCCTGCCTGACCTGCGGCAGAAGGATGGGGCATCCATAGCCATGCCGGAATCGCGACTACCGCCGCCATCACAGCTAAAGCCAGCCACTGTTGCTGCCAGTCGACTGATATAGTCAGCATACCTTCTACGAGTAATGACGTAACAATGATGCTTACTCCGGCACCAGAAAAGTGAATACCTAATTCAGCACGGTGATTATTACTAACCAACCATTTTAATATCAGGCCTGAGGCAATAATCAAACCTCCTGAGGCACAGATTCCGGCAATAAATCGCAGCACAGCCCAAGTAACCATATCAGAAGTCACCACCATCGCGGCTGAGGTGATAACGCTCAAAATAAGATAAAGCCGGTGCAAGTTGTACTTGTAGTTCAGGTTGTGCATGCTGGCAGCAAGCAGGACTCCTAACATATAGCCCATAAAGTTAGTGGTAGCTAACCAGCCTCCACCGGACTCCGTCAGGCCCGCGCTATCCTGCATTATGGGCAATAACAAACTATAGGAGAAACGTGCGACACCAACAGTCACAATTAAACTGCAGATACCTGCAAAATACACACGGCTTTTTGTCAGCTGCGTTAACATGCTTTCACCTTGTTGTTGAAAGATCATTAACCGACTCTACGCTGCCCTGCTAAGATTAAAAATTGAATCATTTAGAACCAAAGCTTCTGATTATGAGAACTATATGGAAATTTTGACACTGAAGACTTTTAAGGCGATTGTTGATGAAGGAGGTATTAAAGGCGCTGCTGATAAGCTACATACGGTCCAGTCCAACATCACCAGCCGCATTAAAAAGCTGGAAAGGGAACTGGATACAAAGCTTTTTATTATAGTCGGAAGAAAGCTACAGCTAACACCAAGTGGCCAGCAGCTTTGTGAGTATGCCAATCAGATTCTACAGTTAGAATATCAGGCAACGTCCGCCATTTTACGTGATAAGGGTAGTTATGAATTAAGAGTCGGCATGCCAGAAACATTTGCTGCCGTACATATGCCTCTGGCACTCAAACAACTTAAACAGAATCATCCGCAGATTCGAACGAAAATTTATACTGATACCAGCGACAGGCTAGTATTTGCTGTCCTGGACAACAAAGTTGACTGTGCAGCGTTGGGTAATGCCCCTACACATGAAAACCTAGTTGTCATACCTATATTACAAGAAGAACTGGTACTAGTGACGCCTCTGGAGAGCGATTATGATCCTGTATTGTTTGTCCGGGATGAAGGTTGTGGCTACAGAAAATGCGCTCTTACCTGGAAGCAGGAAGCGGGGCACGCTAGTGATAATCTAATGGTCATGAGCAGTGCTGATGGTGTTTTAGGCCGTATCTCTGCTGGGTTGGGCTACACCATTATTGGTAAAAATATGGTGGTTGGTAGCCGCTATGAGAAGTCCCTTGTTATGACGCCAGTTAGCCATGGACAAAAACATGTTCAGTTATCAATTGTCTATCGTAAAAACAGTCCATTAGAGGCAGGAACACTCACCCTTGCAAAGCTTTTAACTAAGTAATTGTGCCATTTTCGACACACTCTTTATCTAAGTTAGCGTCTTGTGTTTATCCTTTGAGTCCACAGCACAAAGCAGACAATTAATCACGGATATTGCAAATTCTGTTGGCATTTAGCTGGCAATATACAAGCGTAATAACTGGCTTCACGTCCCTACTTCGACGCTAGCTTTTTTTGCAGGGAAACAATATTCACGGCTGATTTGTGCGACCTGAACACTGTAAGATTCATACCAGTGCTTACGCCCCAGTTGTTGCGCGATCTGATGTTCAGCATGTGATTTCCAATGTCTGATGCTCGCTTCGTCCGGCCAGTACGAGAGTGCAATCTCATTGTTGCCTTCGGTAACGGCAGCAAACTCTATGCAGCCAAATTGTTCAATTGCCAACTCACGCATACGGTTTGCCACGATAAAATATTCTTCGTCCGTTTCCCGTGTTTTTGCACGGAAGATCACAACATACATAATTACATTCACTCTAATAAATCCAGGCCAGCTTGAACGACTAGTTTGAACGACTAGCTTGCAAAAAAGACCAAACGTAGCTCATTTCAATCAGGTTTAATAGCATAGGTAAAAGAACAGCAACCTAAAGAAATTATCGCTACCGGGTATATTACCTTTCACCTGCAATTTTGAATCTGCTAAACTTTTATCGTTTCCCGGTACTTTTAATACACAGCTCCGGGAACCGCTCTGAATACACAAACCTATTTACACTACCCTAACTGAACTGCCCTAAATACTCAGCTCTCTAAAAGGACCCCTATCTCGATGTTTTCGACACTTGCCAGTATTAATCGCTCTTGTTATTTTTGGATCGCGATGATTGTTACCTGCTTATGCATGGAGTCTATAGCGCTTTATTATCAGTACGCTCTGGACTACGGCCCTTGCGTACTGTGTGTTCAGGTCCGTGCCTGGGTGTTAGGACTATTAGTAATCTCTGTTTACGGCTTGCTGGTACGTAAAAATAAAATACCCTTGATGATAGCCAATTTAATCACCTTATTTTTTGCAGCAGGAGTGCTGGAGCGTTCCTATACAACACTAGGTATCGAACGCGGCTTTATCGAAGGTAGCTGCACACTGAACTCTGGATTTCCTTCCTGGCTGGCGCTGGATAAATGGCTGCCGGGTGCATTTGAACCCTGGGAAGCCTGTGGTTATACCCCTGAGCTATTGTTTGGCATTACGATGGCAGAAGGCCTTGTTGTATTGGCCGTGGGCTGGGTTATTATTTTGCTGCTTATGCTGATCAGCAGTGTAAAAAAGTAACCTGTATTGAGTTCTGATTAAGCCCTCTCCCCTCACAGCCCCCTCACCGCCGCAAATTGTGAGGGGGCTGTGAGGGGAGTTATGATGGGGGTTCTGATGGGAAGCAGTAATCTTTTCCACTCCCCTGATAAGCCTGCGATTAATTTCCATTGGCTTGGCGGGTCCTGATTGAAGATCATCAAAATTCCAGTCAAGCCAATAGCAATGATATGGCCCAATTAAACAGATCAACGCAGCCTTAAAGCCTAATAAACGAAATCTTAAGCAGTCAATTTTATTGACACTGAAATTGTTAAGCGTTATTAAATTAACTATCTGCCAGTCAAAAACCGCGCTACTTTGTCATTGTTTTTCTTTAACGCAGACCAAGCACAAGCGGCAGAGATACGTTAGAAAAACACATTTACAATGTGCGTAAATGGACGTTAGCAATGAAGGCCCGAAGAACAACATCCTTTATTCTCCCATCAGACAAGCTAAATAGCTTGATTCACAGCCTGCAACAAGCAGGGTATCAGGTTGTCGGTCCGGTCATTGTTGATCAGGCCATTATTTACGACCAGATCAAATCAGCAGACGACCTCCCGCAGGGCTGGACGGATGAGCAGGAAGCCGGTCGTTACCGCCTCAAACGCCGACAAGACGCTGCGTATTTTGGCTATAACGTCGGCCCGAATTCCTGGAAAAAATACCTGCAACTGCCTCGCCGACAGGTCTGGCAAGCGCATAAAACAGCCGATGGCATCGAGATTGAGCCGATCAATGCTGCCATCACCCCACTTGCATTTCTGGGTGTTCGTAGCTGTGAGCTACATGCAATAGCTATACAGGATCGCGTCTTTCTATCGGGCGAATATCATAATGAAGATTATAAACAGCGCCGCCAATCGATTTTCACAGTCGCGGTGAACTGTACTCAGGCAGCCGCTACCTGTTTTTGTACATCAATGAATACCGGGCCAGCCGTATCCTTGCCGTGCGATTTGGAAATCACCGAAATCATAAACGATGACGATCATTATTTTTTATTACGCAGCGGATCAGAAAAAGGCCAGCTAATCCTGCAGCAGCTGCCAGTTACTCCTGCAACCTCAGCCCACCAGCAGCAACAAAAAGCAGCCATAAATCAGGCAGAAAAGCAGATGTCAGCGGGCCCCAGAGTGTTTGACAGTAGCGACCTACAGGCACTGCTATACCGTAATTATGAAAACCCTCTGTGGAGTGATATTGCCCAGCGCTGCCTGTCCTGTGCCAATTGCACCATGGTTTGCCCGACGTGCTTTTGCTCATCCGTTGAAGACACTACTGATCTGAGCGGTGATCACGCGGAACGATGGGAGCAGTGGGATTCATGCTTTACCGCTGACTTCAGTTATATCCATGGTGGCTCAGTTCGCCCCGACACGCGTTCACGCTACCGCCAGTGGATGACTCACAAGCTGGCAACCTGGCATGAGCAGTTCAATACCTCCGGCTGCGTCGGTTGTGGTCGATGCATCGCCTGGTGCCCGGTTGGCATTGACATT
>NZ_JBFIIH010000014.1:0-43193 GCF_041601355.1 Neptunomonas sp. | reverse complement strand
TGATAAGTCTTTTGTTTAATTTGACTGGCTGGCAAGTAACCTAAAATCAGCTTCATATTTTTCCAATTTTTTAAGCAGAGACTGTTTTTGATTGGCATCTAAACTGTTAAAAAAATTTACAATAAAAACAGTGGTGACTTGCTGGTTATGACGAAACTTTTGACGTAAATCTACGCTCCAAAACTCGCGTCGATTCTTAAACATGCTTTTTATCATTTCAGGTTTGTTAGCATTTTGTGCATTGAAAATACTATGTAACCGTGTTTGCCAGGCTTGCCTACTTTGATAAAACCCAGGGGAGAGCCAATGGGTTTGAGTGGACCACTGATTAATCATCTGCACTTGACTGGCACTTAGTTCATCTAGCCAATCATCCAAAAATTTTTTCACTCTTTTTTTGCTTGACGCTTTAGATTCAGCTTCGCCAATTAAGACATATTTTTCGTAATATTTTTGATTTTTAATGGCTAAATTTTCAATGAGTTCCGCCTGTTGCCTGGGGTTCATTTGCGCAATCAAAGGCGTAAATTCATTAGCGAACTCAATAAACAGGGTTTCAATAAATCCATCTAATTGTAAAAAATATTTTGCTACTTTCTCTTCAGAAACCGATCCTTGGACGTCACTGGAAATCACCTTTAAAAAGTCGCCATAACGACTTAACTGGGTAGCACGGTGCCAGTCTAAAACGGAGTCTAAAGACGAAGTAAGCAAATCCTGCTGATAGTGTTCTATCGTCACATAGTCATCAAGATACCATGGCGCTAACCAATCTAATTGGTTGTAAACAAAGCGCGTAGAACAGCCAGTGATCAGATAGCTCACCACTAAAACCGTTAAGCTGGTCTTTAACAATGAGCGATACTGAAACTTCATCGACAGCCTCTCAATGTAAAATGCAATTTTTAAATAGCGTAGCAGATAGGAAATTATGGTTAAAGCAGACTATTTTACTAACGTCTTAAATATTAAATAGGCATAATAAAAAATTTTACGGATCAAAGCCATGTACATGATAGTTAAGCACGCCCACCTGACCATAATTTCGCTTACGTTTGTCTTTTTCATTATTAATTTTGTGTTAACGATGAAAGGGTCTGACAAGGTCAACAATAAAATACTAAAGATTGGACCACATATTTTATATGCCCTGTTTATTTTCACTTTTATCTACCTGATAATAGTTAATCCGCTTAACTTGTATCCCTTCGTAAATGGTTGGGCATCATCTAAACTAGCTGGTTTCGTGTTCTACATACTCTCTATTACGCTTGCGCTTAAATGGGCAAAATCAAACTTATGGCGGATTGTAGGCCTGATAAGTGCCGTATTTTGGTTAGCCATGACTGCACGACTGGGTTTTGCCGATCATCTTAAAGTAAAGGGGATGAGCGAAGATGCTAATGCATATATAGAATCGGCGCAGTTTATGTTATCGGCGATTTGCTAAAACTAACGATAAGAGCCGAATGACCGGCTCTTATCGAGAGTAAATTTAAATCACAGTTTTATAATCACGCTAAGATTATTTCAATCAGATTTAATGTGGTCACTATCAGCTTCTTCAGCGATATCAACCAAGCGCTTAGGTAGAACTTTTTTGCCGCTAACACCCAGTTCATTTAACGCTACGGCCTGCTGAATCAAGTTGCCTCGTCCGGAAGATAGACGGCTAAACGACAGGTCATATGCTTGCTGCGCACGCGACAGATGTTTGCCTACATCTTCAAGAGACTCAATAAAGCCGACGAATTTGTCGTACAGGTCGGCACCACGTTTCGCAATTTCCTGGGCATTTTGGCTTTGGTGTTCGTATCGCCAGATATTTTGAATGGTACGCAAGGTCACCAACAAGGTTGTCGGGCTTACCAACATGATATTGCGTTCAAAGGCAAAACGAAATAACTCAGGGTCATGTTCCAGTGCTAAGAGGAAAGCCCCCTCAATAGGTACAAACATCAAAACAAAGTCCAGAGAGCGCACGCCTTCTAACTTCTGATAGGCTTTATCACCTAAACCGCGAATATGATTCTGCAGCGAAACAGCATGTGCTTTGCGTTGTTGCAGGCGAAACTGCGCATCATCGCTGGAACAATATTGCTCGTATGCCGTCAGCGAAACCTTGGAATCAATAATAACGTCTTTGCCGTCTGGCAGATGTACGATCACATCCGGCTGATAGCGCTGCTGCTGATCTTTCAGTGAGACCTGAACTTCGTATTCGTGCCCTTTTCGCAGCCCGGATTCTTCAAGCACCCGCTCGAGTACAATCTCTCCCCAATTACCCTGAGTTTTACTTTCACCTTTAAGCGCCTGTGTCAGGTTAATGGCATCCTGGCTCATCTGCACATTCAAACGCTTTAACTGGCTAATCTCAGTGTGCAACGCACGCCGATCTTTCGCTTCACGATCATAGACATCTTCAACACGGCGTTTAAAGTCACCAATCTGATCACGCAACGGGGTTAGCAGCATCCCCATCTCTTTGCGACTCGACTCGGAAAAGCGCTGTGACTTCTCATCAAAAATCTGATTAGCCAGGTTCTGAAACTCCTGCTTAAGCTGATCCCGCGCTTCAGCCAGCAATGTGAGCTTTTCTTCAGCCGACTCCCGGTCAGCATGCAGGCGCGCTTCCAGCTCAGCCACTTGTGCCTGACGAATCGCCAACTGCTCTCTTAAGTCAGAACGATCAAACTCAAGGTTATCCAGCTTGTTTTCCAACTTATCCAGATAAGATAAGCGCTCCTGATACTGCACCTCTTTTAATTGCTGCTGGTGCAACTGCGTTTCTAATTCGCCACGCAGCCGCACCCAGGAGGATCGGGTCCATTGAGAAAACAGCATGGCCGTAGCACCGACGACAATAAAAGTGATCAGCGAGGTCGCCATATCCCAGCCGGCGACAAACTCCACTAAGGTCATCCGTGCTTACCAGTAATAATAAAGTATCGCGATAGAACCAATAACAAGCGGCGTCATCAGCATAAGGTTCTTAACATCTCCCAACAAACGCTGCATCACTAACAGATGCACCACAGGAAACGTTATCAGCAAACAGACAAGCGGTATCCACCACTCTAAATTAAGCATGCCGAATGCCATCGCGCCAATTAAGGTTAGCGCGGCTAGATTTCCCGCCATAATAATAGCCACCTGAGTATTGCGCTCAGCCAGCTTTCCGGTTTTTTGCTCATCCGGTAGCTTATTTACCGCGCCGGCACTCAGCGCCGCTGACATCGTTACAAAACCAGTAATCAAAAAGGTAAATATTGGATCCACGCGCCGTTACTCCAGTTCAACAGGTTGATAGGCGTGATTGTAGAGGAATTCAGCGTTTAACCCTACCCATCCTCTCGTTTATTCATACTGATATCTGCGAACTTGCACCACCGATGCAGCCACAAAGATCAATCATTGTATAGAAAGTGATATTATTCTCTATAATTCCACATTGACCCCTGTTTCAGGCTCACTGATCATTTCTCAATGACTGGTCTGGACCAGCAACGCCTTATTAAGAGAGATTACGCACAAATGGAGTATCTGGTTAACGAAGCCGTTGAAGATTATGCTTTCCTTAATACAAGCGAAGAGCCACCCTTACTGACAGAATTGATTACTGCTACCAATGAAACCATGGGATGGCCACAAAAGCTCTCAGGTAGATTAGTAGGCCGGACACTCAAAATGCTCAGTGCTATCCACCAGCCTAAACGCGCCCTTGAAATTGGTATGTTCACCGGCTATTCCGCGCTATCGATTGCTGAAGGAATGCCTGACGACGGCAAACTTATCTGCTGCGAAACCAACCCCCGCGCTATTGAATTCGCTAAGACCTTTTTTCAGCGCAGTGAGCATGGCCATAAGATTGATGTTGTATTTGGTAAAGCACTCGACACGCTCGATAGTCTGAGCCATACACTTGATGGGCCGCTGGACTTCACCTTTATCGATGCAGATAAGCGCAGCTACCTGAATTATTACCTGAAAGTAAAAGAACTCACCCGCCCCGGTGGACTCATCGTCCTCGACAATGTGCTTTGGTCTGGCAAAGTCCTGCAGCCAGAATCAGAAATCGACGATACACTGGTTGAAACCAACCGCTTAATTGCAGCCGACCCTGATATGGAAAATGTATTTCTGACCGTCCGTGACGGATTAAATGTCGTCAGGAAACTCCGCTAATGTCCGGCCAACCTCTTCATTCATCCAAGCACTCATCCAGGCAATCACCAAAGTCGCCATCATCAGCGGATGAACTGCTACGTATCTATGTGAACACGCCAGATAATGATCCATTAATGAAACAGCTATGCCGGCAACGCGATGAGCTTCTGGATGAACCGGATCAAGTGGCTTCGGCCGCTGAGGTGACGGGGTTGATTATCTGGCTGCTCAGGGACAACGGCATTAACACTCAGGGCGCAACACTGGACGAAACAGCTGATCGTCTCGGCGATTTAGATACAGAGTCGGATACTGACCTCTATACTCATCTGATCTTTCAGATCAAAATGGCTGTTGAGCGCCTCGACACTATTATGCTGGATAATAGCTAACATGAAATGGGGGCGTATGAAGCTAAGCCGCTGGCTATCACTTTGCCTGATCGTGCTACTGGCGCTCCCGGTTATCAGCTACCTCTCCCTGCCTTTTATTGCAAAAAACGTTGTCGAGATCTGGCTGACTGACCAAGGCTTTCAAAAACCTGTTTTTAATGTGGAATACCCGAGCCATCGGGAGCTACTGATCTCTCAACTCAGTGTGGAAAAACATACCCAGAACCGCATATCCACCCTGTCTGCAGGGCCTGTCACTATCAAATTTGATCCATGGAGGTTGCTTTTCAATGGAGAACTGACCCGTATTGAGATTCCCTCGGCCAATCTTGATATCGCCATGACAGGCAAAGCGCCCCGGGACGAAGCAGAAACAATTGACACACCCGCTACAACTTCTTTTGACCTATCACAACTGATGCCCGGTCAATGGCTGGAACTTGCGCCAGCACAGGAGCTGGTGATTGGCCAGTTAGATGTTAAATGGCATGGCCCTGATCAACCCTTTTACCGCTTCACCGGCAACATCTATCTCACTCAGGAACAACTACTCACACGTGTATTGAGTAGCATCAATGGGCGCAAGCTTAGCCACTCGGATATTACCCTGTTCAGGGATAACCGTTTTCAAATCAATGTCATTGATCAGCAAGCAAGCAATTCAGGCCCCATAGTAAGACTAACAGGCCTATTCATACAGAATGATGCCTCGGTTACTCTGCAAGCCTTACACTCTGTGGATCTTGGTAAAGTCTTTCAGATAGCACAACAGCTTGAACTTCCTCACATGGAAATCATCCCGCCCATCAACGGATCTTACTCAGGCGACACAGAGCTTTCCTTTGCCAAAGATTATACAGGGAGTCTTGATGCCTGGTTGGCAAGCATCAACGCCACCCAACAAAACCAGTTACATGCACGCATAGAGCAACCTCATGACGGTATTGGTAGTGTAAATCTTGACCTCACCTCTGAAATAAGCCTGTTACAACCGGGCGCTGTTAAACAAGGCGCTGTTAACCCCAGCTCTGTTAATCACTCTATTTCTATCGTCGTATCAGCCGACAGTAAGGTTTCACTTGCCAACCTGAAACAAGCAGGCTGGTCAGCCGCCAATGCGACGGCCACGTTAGATAACGCCCTGACAATAAAAATAACCGAAAAAACCGCCATCGAACCGTTCAGGATAACATTGAACACAGGCAAGGTTAGCAACCCAACCAGTCAGATCACCTCTCAGCCAATAAGCCTGTCTTTCAGTGACACAGATCTTGCGCTAAAAAAAACACGTATCGGGTTTAATGCTCCCCGGATACAAACCAACATGCAGTCAACCACATTGCCAGCCATTCAGGCATCAGGCAATATTTACGTCCAACTTCCGCAAATCAAAGCAGGCATTAGCCTGGGCAGCGACTCAATTTCATTACAAAGTGCTATTAGCCTGGCGGCAAATCCCGACAAAGAACTGATCGACGCGCAATGGCGCATCAAAGAGATCGACCTCGCCAAAACCCAGGCACAATGGCGGCCGTATCTTACTGCCTACTGGCCTGAAAAACTCACGTTTCTTAGTGGTGAATACTCTCAATCCGGGCACTTTACATGGCTCAGCGGTCGGTTAGATGGTGTCATTAGCCACTCACTGAGTCAGGTCAGCGTCACACAAGATCGCCTTGCTGTGATTGGCGCTTCCATCGACAGCAAAACATTTCTGCGTGGCGAGCGCATTGATGAACAGGGCAGCTTACGCATCGATAAAATCGATGCTGGTATAGAAATCAATGATATACAATCACAGTTCCGACTCAATAAGCTGGGGACTGATAATAGCATCGCTGATATCAGTCATTTTTCCGGCGCATTGCTCGGCGGCTCATTTCAACTGGCACCTTTCTATAGTGTGCTCAATCCACTGACGATCAACACCGATTTATTCTTGCGTGGTCTATCGCTGGATGCACTCCTTAAACTGGAACAACAACCAGGATTAAGCGGTGAAGGCGTTCTTGATGGAGACCTGCCACTTCGATTTACCAGCAGCGGCATTTATATCACTGATGGAAAATTACAGGCACGCGGGCCCGGCATTATCCGCTACCGCCCGGATGCAAGCATTCAAGCATTACGCCAATCCTATCTGGGCTTAGGTATTGCGTTAGATGCCCTGTCTGATTTTCACTACCGTGAGTTATCAGTCGGCGCTAATTACACACCCGATGGGGTTTTGTTATTAAAAACTCACTTAGCTGGCAATAATCCTGCATGGAATAATGGCCAGGCAGTCAATTTTTCGCTGAATATTGAAGAAAACTTACTTAATCTCCTGAAAACCCTACAATTTACAGATGAATTGACGAACACGATAGAGAAGCGGTACCGTACACCTTAGACGAATGTTGAAGGAAACCTCCTCATGCAACCAAATATCACACTTCTCGCCGGGCTGCTACTGAGCAGCAGCCTGCTAATAGGCTGCTCACCAAAAGTTCAGGTAGCTGTACCCAATGAGCCTATTAACATCAATCTTAATGTGAAAATTGAGCATAAGATTCTGATCAAGGTTGATCGTGAGATTGATGGTCTTTTAAACGATAAGAGCGACCTATTCTAGGAGTCACCATGATGAAACCAATAACACGTAAACTCCTGAGCAGGCTTATTCTGAGCTTCCTTATCATGGCGACACCGGCATGGGCACTATCTCTGGATGAGGCTCAATCAAAAGGGCTTGTCGGTGAAACGCCCAGTGGCTACCTTGCCAGCGTTAGCCCGTCACCCAACAGTGATACCCAGCGCCTCATCAATGAGATCAATACAAAACGTAAAGCAGCCTATATGGATATCGCCAACAAAGCGGGCGTAGCGCTGGAGATTATTGAAATACGCATCGGGCAGCGCCTTTACGATAGCGCAGAAAAAGGCGCTTTTCTGCAAAACCCACAAGGAAAATGGATACAAAAGCAGTAACAGATTGCAAAAAAATACAATATTAGTCTTGCGCAGGCCAGCTCGTGAAACAAAAAATTGATAACGCGTTGTTCTCTTACCGAAGGTTAAATCTGGCAGGTTTCTTTTTAACCGGCTCTGCGCTTTTTTACGCTTCCATTGCTCTGGAACAACAGCTCAGCTCTATTAATTGCTCACTGTGCAGTATTGTACGCTTGTGCTTGTTATGTATGAGCGTTTTGTTTTTTATCGCTTTTGTCCACAACCCATGGACTTTTGGTCAACGTTTTTATGCTCTTTTAAACTGGCTACTGTCTCTCGCAGGATTAGCCGCTGCAGCTCGACATACCTGGCTGGAATCGTTTCAGCATGCAAGCCCGACTGCCTGCAATGCCGGTATAGAAACACTAACGGCTTCGTTACCTTTTTTATCAGATGTTCATATATTGCTGGCAGAACAACACGACTGCTTGGATAATAGCTGGCATCTATTGGGGTTCACCTTATCTCAAGTAACCTTGGGAGTATTTATATTCCTTTTTTTAATCACATGGCGACTCTTAACCCGGCGCCCTGAGCCTAAATTACTCTTCTGAAATGAAACTGAAATTTTTACCAGCACTGCTGGCTTTGTGTATATACACAGCACCCGTCACGGCCGCACCCTGGACCCTCAATCTCTATTTTGAAAATGACCTGTTTGCCGATACCGATCAAAGCTATACCAACGGCATCAGATTCGCCTGGGTATCTCCTGATATTGATACTTATCTATATGACCCGCAGCTTCCGGCATGGTTACGTGAGGTCAACTACTGGTTTACGCCTCTGTACCCTGACCCGGAAAACATAAAAGATGGCGTAAACCGTAATCTCGTCTTTACGATCGGCCAACAGATGTACACACCTGAAGATCGTGAACGAACCACCCTCGACCCTGGTGACCGCCCATATGCTGGCTGGCTCTATGCCGGGTTTGGTTACCACGCAAAAACCAAGAACAGACTAAACTCGGTAGAACTCAACCTGGGTGTGGTAGGACCCGCCGCACTTGGGCAAGAAGCCCAGGATATGGTGCATCGCGCCCGCGGTATACCACTCTTTCAGGGATGGGATAACCAGTTACAAAACGAGCCCGGGATTCAGCTGGTATGGGAGAACAAGCGTCGATTAGCTAAGAAACCGATTTTTGGCCGTTTTGGATATGATATTATCACCCACTATGGTGCAAGCCTTGGCAACGTCGCCACGTATGCAAATACAGGTGCCGAAATACGCTTTGGTGTTCGCCTGCCGGATGATTTCGGTACCTCATCATTACGCCCGGGCGGTGATAACAGTGCACCGGGAAATCAGGATCCTCGCTTACGTCAAGGCTGGGGAGTTCACACTTTTATCTCGATAGATAGTCGCTTAGTTGCACAGAATATATTTCTTGATGGCAACTCAGTTCGCGACAGCCACTCTGTGGATAAAAAATACCTGGTCGCTGATGCGGCCTTCGGCATTGCCGGTGTTTATAACAAATGGAAAGTATCCTACGCACAGGTCTATCGCACTAAAGAATTTAAAGGACAGGAAGATGCGCAAAGCTACGGCTCGTTTACTGTTGCTTATTCTTATTAATAAACGAAGGCGCAGACATATGAAGCTCAGTGCAATTATCGGCCACCGGGGGCTGGCATCACTAGCACCGGAAAACACACTGGCTTCGATTACATTGGCTCATCAACACCAGATAGAATGGATAGAAGCCGATGCCAGTATTCTGGGTGATGATACCGTGGTGCTTTGTCATGACGATACCTTAAACCGCTGTAGTAATGGCCAGGGCCCTTTACTCACTATCAATAAAGATGATCTGATCAAATTAGACGCCGGTAGCTGGTTTTCTGAAGAATTTGCAGCAGAGCCCATGCCCACGTTAGCGCAGGCATTAACACTGTTATCTGGCTTCAATATGGGACTGAACCTTGAGTTGAAAGCACAGGCCGGGGTTGCACCTTGCAAAACCGTCAGTTTAATCCGCCCCCTTATCAGGAAATTCTGGAAAAGTAACAAACCACTACTCATCAGTAGTTTTGATCATGATATGTTACGCATATACCGACAACAGGATAAACAGCAAGCCATTGGCCCACTATACGAACAGATTGATGATCACTGGCACAGCACGCTGGTGGAACTTAACGCCATCAGTCTTCATTGTGACTGGCTACATCTAACCCCCGCCCAAGCCCAATCAATAAAAGCAGCAGGGTATCAACTAGTCGTCTACACCTGTAACGATCCTGAGTCCGCTCAGCAACTCCGGGCAATGGGCGTCGACAGTATTATTTCAGACAGCCCGCACCTTCTGGGCAAACTATAGTATCAGCACCCCACCCCACTAAAATCTCTCGCTTTAACTAACAAACAGCGTCCCCGCCGACACCCCACCCTCATGCTAAGCATGCATTCTGCTCAATACTTCAAGTCATTTACCTGCCGTTCGGTTAGAAATCCATCCTGAATTCAGAACTTCCACAGTGCCTGAACTGTCGCCTTAAGTATCACCTGAACTATCGCCTTAACTATCACCTGAACTATCACCTTAAGTATTATGAGTAGTGGTATCGGACAATAAAAAGCGACAAAGCGATACAATAAAACATATTTTTTAGTAATTTTATGTATCATTTTAAAATATTTCGAGGTACATTTATTCTTACCAGAAAGACTGATTGATGCGCCTGCTATGAAGACAATAAAAAAAACTCGTAGCCTGTAAAACGAACCAGAACACCGGAGAGCAGAATAATGACGCCAGAAGAACAAAATTTCATGCGTAAGATCAACGCTGAAGATAAAATCGAACCCAAGGATTGGATGCCGGAAGCTTACCGCAAAAATGTTATCCGTCAGATGTCTCAACACGCTCACTCTGAAGTGATCGGCATGCAGCCTGAAGGAAACTGGATTACCCGTGCACCTTCCTTGCGTCGTAAAGCCGTTCTGCTCTCCAAAGTACAGGATGAAGCAGGTCATGGACTTTACCTTTACAGCGCTACTGAAACGCTTGGCATTACCCGTGCAGAAATGATCGAAGCCTTGCAACAAGGCACGGCCAAATATGCATCCATTTTTAACTACCCTACCCTAACCTGGGGCGATGTAGGTGCTATCGGCTGGCTGGTTGATGGTGCTGCCATTGTAAATCAGGTATCTCTGCAGCGTACTTCTTACGGCCCTTATGCACGCGCCATGATCCGCATCTGTAAAGAAGAAAGTTTCCATCAGCGTCAGGGTTATGAAGCGCTGCTCGCATTGGCAAAAGGTTCTCCTGAACAGAAACAGATGGCACAGGATTCTTTAAACCGTTTCTATTGGCCAGCACTGATGATGTTTGGTCCTCACGATTCTGAATCAGCACATTCTGCCAAATCGATGGAATGGAAGATCAAACGTGAAACCAATGATGACTTACGCCAGAAATTTATCGATCAGACAGTCCCACAGATAGAATTTTTGGGATTAGCGCACCCGGATCCGGCGATCAAATGGAATGAAGAGCGTGGCCATTACGATCATGGTGACATTGACTGGGAAGAGTTTTACAGCGTCATTAACGGAAATGGTCACTGTAACCGTCAGCGTATTGAGCATCATGTTGCCGCTCACGAAGAAGGTGCCTGGGTACGTGACGCTATTACTGCATATAACGACAAAAAAAATGCCAATAAAATAAAAAACGTGGCGTAAGAGGTATTTGACATGACAACTGAAAAACTAGAACTGTTTGAAGTATTTATCCGCTCAAAGCGTGGCCTTGATCATAAACACGTAGGTAGCCTGCACGCAGAAGATCACGCTCAGGCGCTTGAATATGCCCGCGACTGCTACACGCGTCGAAGCGAAGGCGTTAGCATCTGGGTGGTGAAATCAAACGACATCTGCGCTTCCCAGGAAGATGATGCTGAAAGCTTTTATGATCCTTCTGACGACAAACCCTACCGTCATGCGACTTATTATGTGCTGCCTGACCCCGTTAACAACATGTAATTCAGTGAGGACTATTTAAGATGAGTGATGCAATAAAAGCAGCCACACTGGAATATGTGACCCGTTTAGGTGACGATTCTCTGGTACTGGGACACCGCATTTCAGAATGGGTAAGCTATGCTCCGTTTTTAGAAGAAGATATCGCTTACGCCAACGTAGCATTAGATTATGTCGGCCGTGCACGTATGTTCTACACCTATGCTGCAGAACTTGCTGCAGATGGCCGAACCGAAGACGATTTCGCCTATATGCGCAGCGATCGCGACTACCGTAATCTGCTACTGCTGGAGATGCCGCGTGGTGACTTTGCTTATTCGCAGATCCGCCAGCTATTTGCTGATGTCTACTACAGCCTGGTACTACCTGAGCTTGTAAAATCCAAAGATGAAAGAATAGCCGCGGTTGCTGCAAAAGCGATTAAAGAAACCAAGTACCACGTACGCCGCAGCCGTGACTGGGTTCACCGCCTGGGAGGCGGGACTGAAGAAAGCCATAAACGCACTCAGAAAGCCGCTGATCAGCTATGGGGCTATACCCATGAGATGTTCGATATGGATGAAACCGAGCAATTATTAGCGGACAACGGTATCGGCGTTGATGTCTCCAAACTACGTGATCAATGGCACAAAGATGTCAGTGCTATTCTCACTGAGTCAACGATAACAGTGCCTGAAGACAGTTGGGCTGTACGTGGCGGACGCACCGGTTATCACACTGAAAATCTGGGCCACATGCTGACCGAGCTGCAGATTGTGCACCGCTCCCACCCCGGTTGCCAGTGGTAATTGATGATGAAAGAGATCTCACTGATGCCAGACGAAGAGTATCAACGTCTGCAACAACGCAACAAAGCAGAAGTAAAAGAGCTCTGGGATATTCTCGATGAAGTAAAAGATCCTGAGGTACCTGTACTGAGTATTTGGGATCTGGGCATTTTACGTGATGTAGAGCGCAACGGAAATCAGGTGGTAGTGACGATCACTCCCACCTACTCCGGCTGCCCTGCAATGGACACCATCACCAGTGATGTAGAAACAGCGCTGAACAAAGCCGGGTATAAAGAGGTGGTTATAAAAACCATACTCTCGCCTGCCTGGAGTTCAGAGTGGATGTCGCCACAAGGACGCAAAAATCTTCGCGAGTATGGCATTGCGCCACCTGAAGATGCCGATCTTTGTGAAGACGGCTTAACACCCGAAGCGCATGCCCAATGCCCACATTGTGGTTCCAGAAATACTCGCAGGATCAGTGAGTTTGGCTCTACAGCCTGCAAAGCACTGTTCCAATGCAATGATTGCAGTGAGCCATTTGACTATTTTAAAAAGATATAGGTGAAGCAATGTCTGACACCAATTTCTACACATTGAAGATAGCGGACGTACAACCGGAAACGGATACGGCTATCTGTGTAACATTCGATGTTCCAGAAGCTCTGAAAGAAAAATTTACATTTATCCAAGGTCAGTTTCTGACGATTAAAGCCATGATCGACGGTGAAGATGTGCGTCGCTCATATTCAATATGCTCAGGTATTAACGACGGGCATATGCGCGTAGGTATCAAGCGTGTAAAAGATGGACAGTTCTCAAACTTTGCTAATGATACTTTTAAAGCAGGTGATGAAATAGAAGTTATGCCTCCGCAGGGTAGCTTCCATACTGAGCTCAACGCCGATAATGCCAAGAACTACATGTGTATCGCGGTAGGCTCGGGTATAACGCCAATGATCTCGATCATTAAATCTGTGTTAGACGTTGAGCCGAATAGCCGAGTTACCTTGCTCTACGGTAACCGTCGCAGCAACTCAGTGATGTTTAAAGAAGAACTGAACTTCGTTAAAAACCGTTATATGGATCGCTTCCAGTGGATCAATATCATGGACTATGAAGATCAGGGAGCCGACCTGCTGAACGGCCGCCTGGATAACAAAAAAGGTTACGCTTTACAGAAATGCGGGCTGATCGATATCAAGAACACAGATGATGCCTTTATCTGCGGTCCTGAATCGATGATGTCTGAAATCTCTCGCGGCTTTCGCATGGAAGGCTTGAGCGATGATCAGATCCACTACGAGCTGTTCGCTAACTCATCAGCCGACTCTCAGCAGATTCTGGACAAAGCCCAGAAACGTATTGAAGAGTTTGGAGAAGAGAAGCTCAGCAAAGTAACCGTGGTTGCTGATGGCCGTTCAATCATGTTTGAACTGGCGACTGTTGGCTCCAACATTCTGGATGCCGGCATGGCTAATGGCATGGAGCTACCTTACGCCTGTAAAGCCGGCGTGTGCTCTACCTGCAAATGTAAGCTAATGGAAGGTGAAGTCGATATGGACATCACTCACGGCCTTGAGAAACATGAGATCGAAGCCGGTTACATTCTTAGCTGCCAGGCACACCCTATTTCAGATAAAGTTGTTGTCGATTTCGATCAACGCTAGTTTTAAAATCTGATGTACCTAAGCCCTGCTATTCGTTTTATATTAGTAGGGCTTCTTTATTTCACCCGCTAAGCCCGAAGCTGCACTTCCACGTTTTTGCTCAATACTAAGTGGGACTGCATCAACATAACGCTTACCCGCCTACCCTGTAGCAAAACTACCCGCCAAAGACTCAATCCCAACCGCACCAATATATGCCTCACGCTTACGCTCTCTATATACAGGCATCTTAGCTGATCGAATGTTTGTCCCTGTTGATATATAATCCTGTCATCTGTGCGGATACGCATTTGAACAGCATACGAAACTAATTTATCTCTACGCTTGCGGGCAGAACTAGTCGCTATGCATTATCCTCTGCTAAAGAGCCAGTGCTACACAATTTCATGTAGCATTTTGCGTAGCCTGACTAACCCAAAACACCCAAAAATAACCAATTTCAGACAAAAACAGACCATTGAAAAATACAATAGAAACAGCCGCAAAGACAACAACTACGAGGGATACTCTGGATAGACGCTTCAGTGTAGCGCCCATGATGGACTGGACCGATAAACACTGTCGGATGTTTCATCGCATCCTGTCCAAAAACAGCGTGCTTTATTCAGAAATGGTGACCTCGGGTGCACTAATTTTTGGCGATAAACACCGCCATCTGGCCTATAACGAAGGCGAGCACCCGGTAGCTTTACAGCTGGGCGGAAGTGATCCTGCAGACCTTGCAAAGTGTGCTCGTATGGCACAAGAATATGGCTATGATGAGGTCAATCTGAATGTCGGTTGCCCCAGTGATCGTGTTCAGAACAACATGATCGGCGCCTGTTTAATGGAGTATCCCGAAAAAGTACGGGACTGCATGTCTGCCATGCTCGACGCTGTGAATATTCCCGTGACGATTAAGCATCGGCTGGGTATTGATGATCTGGATAGCGATGAGCACCTGCATCATTTTGTCGATACGGTAAAGAGATCCGGCTGCACTACTTTTATTGTACACGCCCGCAAAGCAGTACTGCAGGGGCTCAGCCCGAAGCAAAACAGAGATGTTCCGCCGTTACAATATGAGAGAGTCTATCAGCTAAAACAGGCATTTCCGGAGCTTGAGATTATCCTTAATGGCGGCGTAAAAACACTGCAAGAATCTCAGTCTCATCTTGAGCATATTGATGGCGTCATGATGGGACGGGAAGCCTACCAAAACCCCTATATACTGGCCGATGTAGACCGTAACATATATGGCGCCGACCAAGCTGTTATTAAACGCCTGGAGGCGGTTGAGGCCTATCTGCCTTACATTGAGGAACAACTTAAACAGGATGTTTACCTAAATCACATTTCTCGTCATATACTAGGCATATTTCATGGTATGCCCGGAGGCAAACAATTCCGCCGTCTGATTAGTGAACAGGCTTATAAACGCGGCGCGGGTGTTGATGTAATTCAGCAGGCACTGACGAAAATCAAAGAATTCAGTTAACTTACCGAATAATAATTTATGGAAATCCAACCCATGGAAAACCAGCTACAGCAACTCAAATCAATGACCACCGTGGTTGCCGATACCGGTGACATAGAAGCTATCGGCCAGTTCACACCCGTCGATGCAACAACCAACCCTTCATTATTACTTAAAGCGGCTGGCTTACCTATATACGCCCCTTTACTTAACCAAGCCAAATCATGGGCAAGCGCACAAAGCCAAGACCCGCAAACTCAGCTCTCTTTAATGACACAAAAACTGAGTGTATTAATTGGCCTTGAGATCCTCAAAGTTATCCCGGGAAGAATTTCTACAGAGGTTGATGCCCGCTTATCTTTTAATACTGAAGCAACCGTTGAACAAGCATACCAATTAATACGCTTATACAATGATGCGGGTATCAGCAATGATCGCATTTTAATAAAAATCGCTTCAACCTGGGAAGGCATACAAGCGGCCCGAATACTGGAAAAGGATGGCATTAATTGCAATCTGACCTTACTCTTCAGTTTTGCACAAGCGGCCGCCTGCGCTGATGCCGGAGCTTACCTGATATCGCCTTTTGTCGGCAGAATTTTAGACTGGTATAAAGCCAGACAACCAGAGCAAGATTATTCTGCTGAGCTAGACCCCGGCGTCATTTCAGTTTCAAGTATCTATAACTTTTATAAAGCGAATGGCTATAAAACAATTGTTATGGGAGCAAGCTTTCGTAATATCACTGAAATCCAGTGTCTTTCAGGCTGCGACAGATTGACCATCAGCCCTCAGCTTATGAGCGAGCTGGAAAAAAGTAACGCGCCATTAATACAACAACTCAGTGAAAGCACCGCTACATCAGATATTGCCATACCGGATAATGATGAAATGACTTTTCGCTGGCTCATGAACGAAGATGCGATGGCAACGGAGAAACTGGCGGAGGGGATTAGAAATTTCGCAGCGGATCAGGTTAAGTTAGAAAAAGTGTTATCTGATCTTTAAAAGGTAAAGGGCTCTGATGCATCCTGCAATGAGCCCTTATTCACATCCATGTAAAGCACCGTATCTATCCTGAAATGATGGTCAGATGTACAATTCCAATTGAAATTCAACCTCCCTGCTGCATCCCTGACAACGGCTATTCTACAGAGGTGAGAAATCGAATATATAGGAATAAGTCCTATTTTTCCTCTAATGCGGCAATCAAACTATTGAACGCTTCATAATTTGAATCATTTAACGACATGAGCACTTTATGCGCTTTAATAATACGTTGCTGCATCTCTTCAGCCGACTCTTGTATTAAAGGCACCTGTATTAACTCGTATTGCGTTATCGGCAACACATCCAGAAAAACAAAAATCTGGTCAAACCCCATGCTTAATAATGTTCGCGTCACATCATCATGAGTAGACACCACCATCGGAGTAGGCAAGCCCCTGTTTTTAGCGCGTACAGCCAACTTGGCAATCAACCCAAGGGTGGTGCTATCAAGGCAGGTAGCTTCTGTTACATCGACTAATACATGCTCACATTCATCCGAGGATATTACCTTTTCAATATGGGTCCCCAGAGAAGAGCACTGTGTCAGACGGACTTCACCGGTAAATTTAATCACATAGTGATTATCAAGAAGCGCATAGTGAATAGAACCCTGGTTCATAATATAACTCTCGAGACTGACATAATGGCAATATCATCAGGATACTGTTCCAAATGTTTATTACCTTCAAATATATGAGATTTAAGCGCCGAAAAATTGACGTTAGTAGCATCCAACCAATCTAACAAAGCCTTTTCTTTTTCAACAATAGAGCTTTGCGGTAACAACTCCAAAACCCCGTCAGAAAACAGATAGAGTGAAAAGTTTTTATCCAATACTATTTTCTTCTCAACAAACACGGCATCTGTAAACAAACCGACAGGCATACCCCGTCCTTCAAGCACCATTAGTTTTTCCGGGGACTTATAAACAGGCATAGGGTGATGCCCCCCTACCGCATATGTCAGAGTATTCTCTGGCTGATTGATCAAGCCACAAAAGATTGTCAGATGCTTATCGAGTCCTAATGCATATATCTCGGTATTAAAACGAGTCAGCGTTTCAAGGGGAGATAAAATATCATAACTGGAGCTGCGCTTAAAATTTCGCAACAGACGACTGGTAATATTCTTCAGCAACACAGTAACTAAAGCAGATGAAGCGCCATGACCTGAAACATCAGCCAGATAAAAAAGCGTCAGCTCATCGCTAATGGGCACCACATCTACAAAATCACCGCTAACAATAAGTGACGGTGTAATGCTGAATTGATATTCAATATCGTGAATCACCTGCTGCGCGGCAGGAAGCAAACGACTTTGTACCTGAAACGCAGCATACTGATCATCTTTTAACTCTTCTAACGAGGCTTCAAGTCCTTCACGATAAACCAGGCGCTCGTAAAGTAAGCGACAACGATTAAGTTTTAGCTGTATAGAATTTATAAAATCAGGAGATTCTACCTGCAGGCTTTCTATATAAAACACATCATCAGCACCGGCTCTTAATGCGTCTATCACCGAAGGCGTACTATTTTGATGCAATATCACGATAATAGGAAATCGCCCATCATCTCCAGCCAGGGGTTTCAGATGTTCAAAATCAATCCGATCAGACACAGACAATACATAGATGCCAAAATTTTTAAACAGCAAGCCTGCCTCGGGCATCACGTTATCCAGCGCTTCAATACCGGGCCCATCAAGACCCGCGCTACTAAGCACTGATCTGATTAAAGATAAGTCTTGTTGCCTAAAGCCAAACAGCTGTATGCCTGATAAATAATTTGTCATAAATACTAGTTTAATCTGACCAGACTTTAATATCGCTAAAAATCGTCCTGATTAAACGTGCCATCCATCTGACCATCTTTCACTTCAAACTCACGTTGTTGTAAATAAGCATCACGAACAAAACCATACTCATCACCGCTAATCAGTTTTTCTACCGAAAACAGCCCTACTCGCTTATCTAACAACTCGGCAGCATAACCACTGTTACGCGTAGGAATATGATCTACTTCGTCAGCCCACAGATTTATACTACTGTCAGGAATTTTAGCCAGGCCATCCCGCACAGAACTAGGGCCCAATAAAGGTAAAACGACATACGGACCGGATGTAATACCCCAGTAACCCAGCGTCTGACCAAAATCTTCTTCGGCGCTTTTCAACCCCATGGGGGTCGCGACATCAATCAAGCCAGCCAAGCCAAAGGTGCTATTAAAGACAATACGGGAAAAGTCGGTAAGCGAAGCATCCAGCTTAAGCTGCAGGATATTATTAGCTAATGAAGTCACATCGCCCAGATTAGAGAAAAAGTTATGCACGCCGGTCTCGATAATGTCGGGAGTAACTGCATGATAACCTTGAGCAAGCGGCTTAACAAAAGCACTATCAATCTTTTTATTAAACTGATAAATACTTCTGTTTATACCTTCCCAGGGATCAGATTCAATATTCGCACTTACACCTGAACTATAAAAAGATATAACAAGGGCAAGACTACACCCCAGACACGCTGCTTGCTTTCTAAACATCGTCGCTTCCTGATACGGGTAAACCTTAATTGTAAGGCACTGTTCTGCAAAATAAAATCAAACACTTATCAAATATTGATAAAACGCAAAAAGACTCCCGAAGGAGCCTTTTAAGAGAAATGCTAATCTAAATTAAGATTAGAAATCTACGCGTAAACCAGTAGAGAAAGTATCATTTTTAGCTGAACCATTAAAACCAGTTGCAGCTACAGTTGCATCTTCGTTCACATCCATGTAGTTAGCAAATACACGAGCCTGCTTGCCCAGTTTATGCTGAACTTCAAGGCTGTATGCGTTAGCATCGCCCTGTTCAGCGTAGCTAGCCAACAGTGAAGTATCACCGAAAGCGTATGAACCTGCTAATTCGTAAGAATCATCAGCAGATGCTTCACGGTCCTGCCACAACAGCGCAACATACAGAGCATCAGCAGCATAAGCTACAGAAGCTGCAGTTCTGTTCATATCGTCTGCACCTTCATTTTGGATGTAAGATACACCACCGGTGAAGCCAGCTACAGAGTACTTACCAGCAACGTGATAAGAATCAACATCTTCACCGTCGTTACCTGCTTCAGCATCAGCAACTACAGCCAACGCACCTGAGAAACCACCCAAGTTAGGAGTAACGTAAGAAACCACGTTGCTAGCACGGAACAGATCAAGTGTCACAGCAGAAGAGTTACCATCCAGAATATCTACAACGCCAGTTGCGAAGCTGTATTCAGGAGTCCACTGCTGACCGATTGCAGCAGTACCGAAACCACCTGTCAAACCAACATAGCCCAGACGACCACCGAAATCAGATCCAGCATCAGCAGTATCTACAGACCATTCAGCGTGATAGATAGCTTTAACGCCATCGATGTTAGTATCAACAGAACCTTTGATACCGATACGTGAACTATTGTCATTAACGTTGACTTCCTGGCCATCGCCGCCTTCAACTTTAACACGCAAAGAACCGTAAAGTGTAGCGTCAGCCTGTGCAACCATTGGAACAGCCAGAGCACCAGCAACAGCTAGAGCGATCAGTGACTTTTTCATCAATATTTCCCCTTCAAGATTCAATATACTAGTAGTGAATTCTAGTTTTTCTTAATGCCTGCCCTTTTTTAGAACAGTGACAACTAAGAAAGTACTATAAATTAATAATATTTCAAACATATGAAAGTGTTTTTTCCACTTTTATTTCATATGTCTATCAATTTGTCTTCACTGTTTCCATTACTAGCTACAGTGTTTTCAATAATCCGTTTGCAAGATCCGTCTTAACGCACTAATCTCTGCACACATTTAAATTGTGCGCATTACAACACAGCAGAGCGGACATCGCAACCTTTTAAAAGTTTCCACGATCAATAAAAAGTTAAAATTTAATATTTTATTGATCTGATTCAGACAGAATCTCTTTCCAGCGTTGCTTTACTCTTTTCTCAGAAACACTTTCTAATGTGCCGACCTGTTGAGCAAAAAGCGAGATCCGATACTCCTCTAAATACCAACGGTATCGGTTCAATTCTTCTATCCATATTGTATCACCTACACCGAGCTTTTTCTTCTGTTCATACAGAGTCTGATAGGCTGCCCATAACTGCTGCAATTGATCACTGAGCATTCGCTGACGTGGAAGTTCACGTGCGAATTTTTCAAGGCGTATCTGAATCGCTTGCATATATCTTGTGTATTGGGACAATTCAGACCACGAGATAGTGGATATATAGTTTTTGTAGATTAAGTGACCGAGCTGGCTTTTTATATCATTGAGAATGATCACCGTCTCTAATGATACCTTACTGTTTAACTGCTTCATAATAGCGTGATACTGCTGGTGAATAGTATAGATAAGCTGCGACAAAGACTGCACTCTGTCATTCAATTCTGCTTTTGCGGTTTTGACTCTTGCAGCAAATTCCTGCTCAGATTTAGGCAAGCACTCATTCAAATCACCCTCCAGATGCATCACACTTTTTACCGCCTGATACATGATGTTTTCTTCAAACTCATTTTTTGAAAAAATCTTACTGGCCAGCAATAAACTTTCATTAAGACGAAGAATTTTCCCTCTGGAGGCTCTAATCTGAGGCACCATCGCTAACATGGCCAGGCGTGTAAACCCCTGAACCGAACACTGCAGGGCTTCTGCTTTGCTCATTGCCAGCATCAGCTCAACACTGTCTTGCCGGTCAACCAGCATAGGCCAGGCATCAATCATAATACCTCCCGCCTGACGCAACTGGACCTTTTCGACCCATTCTCCGAAATCCCATTCGGTTATTCCTTTCCTTCCCCAGCTGTCTTCAGGGCCTTCTTTTATAGCGGCGTCTGAGTGAGCGCCATAATGCTCACACAAATAATTCCAGTCTCTGCTTTGTGCGACGAGCACACCCTTTTCATCTATTAACTTTATATTAATACGATAATGATCATCTAACTGCACGTCACTGAGCTCAGAAGGCGCTAAGCGGAGCCCACTCATACGTAACAATTGATGCGCCATCGCCTCATGCAGATCGCCTTCAGCAAATACCACGGCTTCCGCTAATGCCTCCGCGTAGTCAGGTACCGGCACAAAATTCTTGCGGCGCTGTTTGGGCAAGCCTTTCAACAACGCCACATATTTTTCTTTAATCATGCCGGGTACCAGCCACTCCAGTCTTTTTACAGGGAGTTGCTTGAGCAGCGCCAGCGGCACAGAAAGGGATACGCCATCATCAACACAGCCCGGTTCAAAATGATAACTTAAGCGAAGTTTTACCCCCTTCCACAGAAACTCATCAGGATAATCTCCCTTAGACACATGTGAGGCTGAGCGCTGCAGCAGATCTTTTTCAGTCAGATAAAGCGCATCAGCTTGCTGGGATTCAACCCCTTTGCGCCATTTTTCAAAGCCAGCGCCGTTAACAATATGCGCGCCATTATGTTCTATAAATTTTTCTGCATAGAAGTCATACAGTGTTTCTTCATCCACCAGCAGATCTTTACGACGCGACTTAGCCTCTAATGTTTCAATATGTGCCAGCAAACCTTGGTTGTGCTTAAAAAAAGCACCTTTTGTCTCAAAATCACCTTCAACCAGCGCCGAGCGAATAAATATCTGATGAGACACTTCAGGATCAATCACGCCATAATGCACTAAGCGCTTAGGCACAATCAGCAATCCATACAAAGACACCTGCTCCGTTGCCACGACCTGCGCGCGCTTTTTATGCCATGCGGGTTCCAGATAGGCACGTTTAACCAGATGAGCCGCTAACGGCTCCGCCCATTCAGGCTCGATACGCGCCAGCATGCGCGCATACAGCTTGGTCGTTTCAACCAGCTCCGCTGCCATGACCCACTTTGGCGGCTTCTTAAATAAGGCCGATGCAGGAAAAATATGAAAGCGACGATTGCGGGCACCGAGAAACTCTTTATTTTCCTGCTTAAAGCCGATATGACTTAATAATCCCGCTAATAAAGAGACATGCAGTTCCCGGTAACCCGCAGGCTCAGTGATCTCTTTTAAACCCAACTGTTTTGCAGCAAGGTGCAGCTGACGATGAACATCGCGCCATTCCCGCATCCGCATAAAAGAAAGAAAATTCTGCTGACAGTACTTACGCAACTGGTTCTGCGAAAGCTCCTGTCGCTGCACCTCATAATGCTGCCATAAATTCAGCATAGTGACGAAATCTGATTGATCATCTGTGTATTGCTTATGCTTTTCGTCTGCCGCCTGCTGTTTGTCCAGAGGCCGTTCACGGGGGTCCTGGGTACTCAACGCACTGGCAATAACCAGCACCTCTTTTAACGCCCCCTGTTTTTCCGCTTCAATAATCATCCGTCCAATGCGCGGATCCACCGGCAACTGACTCAGTTTTCGACCTAGCCCTGTCATCTGGCGCCGAGGATTAACAGCACCCAACTCTTCTAACAGTTTGAATCCATCACTGATAAAACGACTATCCGGAGGATCAATAAAGGGGAAATCGGCAATACTGCCTAGTTTCAGATTCAGCATCTGTAAAATAACAGCGGCCAGATTTGTACGTTGAATCTCGGCATCCGTAAAAGCCGGCCGCTGTTTAAAATCATCTTCACTATAAAGGCGAATACAAACACCTTCAGCGACACGGCCGCACCGACCTGCACGCTGGTTGGCACTCGCCTGTGAAATGGCCTCTATGGGTAAGCGCTGCACTTTAGAGCGATAGCTATAGCGGGAAATTCGCGCGACACCGGTATCAATCACATAACGGATATTCGGCACGGTAACCGACGTTTCCGCCACATTGGTAGCCAGCACGATGCGCCGGCCGGCACTCCGCGCTCCCTGAAAAATCTTATTCTGTTCTGAAACACTCAATCGGGCATATAAAGGCATTACCTCGGTATCACGTAACTGGGCTTTGCGCAGTATTTCAGCGGTCTCCCTGATCTCTCTTTCTCCACTCAAGAAGATCAGAACATCCCGGGCACCACTTCGTTTAGCGGCTTTATCAAGGTCAATAATCTCTTCAACAGCATCATAAATACCTTGCTGCAGAGTTCTGTCCTGCGAATCTTCTTTACTCTTACCTTCAGTCTCACCATCACTTCCACCGAGTAATGGCCGATATAAGGTTTCAACAGGGTAAGTCCGACCTGACACTTCGATAACAGGCGCCTTTCCAAAATGCTCAGAAAACCGCTGCAAATCGATGGTGGCCGAGGTAATAATCAACTTAAGGTCTGGTCTTTGCGGCAAGATACGCTTGAGATACCCCAACAGGAAATCAATATTCAGACTTCTCTCATGCGCCTCATCGATGATGATGACCTGATACTTAGACAACAAAGGATCATGCTGTGTTTCTGCCAGCAAAATACCATCAGTCATCAGTTTTATCAGCGAATCTTCACTGACCAGGTCGGTAAATCGAACCTGATAACCCACCTTAGCCCCCACCTGTGAGTGCAACTCTTCGGCAATGCGGGTCGCTACGGTACGTGCAGCCAGACGACGGGGCTGTGTATGCCCGATCAACCCTTGCGCGCCATACCCCATCTCAAGACAGATTTTTGGTAACTGTGTCGTTTTCCCCGAGCCGGTCTCGCCGGCAATCACCACGACCTGATGCTTACTGATGGCGTCTTTTATCTCTTCTTTCCGCTCAGAAACGGGCAGCGGCGGATAGCTAATATCACCAATCAACGCCTGCCTTCGCTGAACAGCCATCTGACTTGCGTCTGTTTTTGCCTCAATATCACGCTGCATTTTATCTACAGGCTGATCTTTTTTTGCACGTTCCGCCATTTTTCTGATGGCATGCTGCAACCTTGCACGGTCTGCAGTCAGACAATTATCAAGGAGTTTAAATAACGCAGAAAATCGTTGAGTATCGTCTTTCACTGAATTCACATTAGCTATTTTATAAAGGAGTATCGATTACAAAAGGAGGATCGATTACAGGTGGCGACCATGTTTAGGGTGTTGCAAAGCATTGAACTCTTCTTCTCTGAGCTGACGTCGCAACACTTTACCGACAGCATTGTGAGGCAAGCACCGCCTGAACTCGACAAGACGGGGTACTTTATAAGACGTTAAACGCTCACGACAATAGTCTCTGACATCACGAATAGATAAACGCTGATTAGAGGACACTACATATAGCTTGATATGCTCCCCCACAACATCATCAGGAATGCCGATTGCGGCACATTCGAGCACATCCGGATGACAACTAATCACTTTTTCTAATTCATTGGGGTATACAGCAAATCCTGAAACATTGATCATATCTTTTTTTCTATCAACAATCCGGATATTTCCTTGCCGATCCATTCTGGCGATATCTCCGGTCTGCAACCAACCGTCCTGCAAAACCTGACGTGTATCCTCTGGCTTTTTCCAGTATCCCTGCATCACCTGCGGCCCTTTCACCCACAATTCACCCGTTTCTCCATAGGTGAGCACCTCACCCTCTTCACCCAGTATTTTAACACAGGTGTCACGTAACGGTTTACCGACCGTCTGCGAGACAACCGAGTATGGCCTGTTAGCAGCTACCACAGGCGAGGCCTCAGTTAACCCGTACCCCTCCAGAATCTCACAGCCAGTAACCGCCTGCCAATCGCGCGCCGCTGATTGAGTCAAAGCGGCGCCACCTGAAAAGGTCAGTTTTAAATTTTCAAAATCTAATTGAATAAAAGCCGGATGCTGGCATAAGCTGACAAACAGTGTATTAAGGCCCGCAAAAATGCTAATCGGATACTTTGCAAACTCCGCAACAAAGGAGTCAAGATCCCGCGGGTTAGGGATTAACACCATATGACTTCCCCGGGATAACATCACCAAACAATGAAATGTCAGAGAATATATATGATAAATAGGCAGTGGCGCGCAAACGACTTCACTACCGGGGATCACTACCTTCTTTAAGACATCATTAATTTGCTGCATATTGGCAATTAACTGACGATGCTGAAGCATCACGCCTTTGGACACACCGGTGGTGCCGCCAGTATATTGCAGCAACGCCAAATCATCAGGCGCAGCGTTAATATTCTGCCACGCTTTAGCTTCACCTAACTTCAACGCTTTTCTCAAGCGGGTCGTTGTAACGCTACTCCCCCACTCCCACTGTTGTTGCTTCCAGCCACCAGCAAGCCAACTCCAGCAACGCACAAGTGGCGAGTGCAGATCAACCACATTGGTAACAATCACCTCTTTTAATTCAGTGAAGTGAATAATTTCAGAGAGACTTTCGGTCAGATTAGAAAGCACTACCGCCGCTTTAGCGCCACTGTCATTTAGCTGATGCTGTAATTCATATGCCGTAAATTGAGGATTAATATTAACCACAACCAGACCAGCCCTTAATGCACCAAAGAAAACAACCGGAAATTGCAGCAAATTCGGCAATAGCAAGGCGATGCGATCACCTTTAACTAAACAGGAATGATGCAAAAGATAGCTGGAAAACAGCCCGCTGAGACGGTCCAGTTCGTGGTAAGTCAGCGTTGCACCGGCATGCGTAAATGCCGGATGATGGGGGTAACGCCTACAAGAAAAAGCCAACAATTCAGTAATGGTCGATACGGGCAAATCACTTGTCTGATTCAATTTACTTCAACCCACTCATGACATCGGTTTAACCAATCACGCCTGATCACGGCGATCCTTTTATTCACAATCCCTATTATTCACAACCTCTATTCAAAACGACCTCTCATCGCCATCGGGCGATAAGCGGTGCGTCTGATCCAGCCCTTTTCGAAACACAACCAGCTCACCTGTTTTTATTGCAATCCATGCTTCGTTGTCGGTTAAAGGCTCTGTTGCCACCACGGTAACGATATCTTTGTCAGTTGTTTGCGTACAAAAATCAACCGTCATATCATCATCTTTAAGGCTGGCTTCGCCAAATGGGGCACTTCTTGTCAACCAGGATAGCTTTGTAGTGCAGTAGGCCAATAAATACTGAGACTCAGACAACAACATATTAAAGACACCGAATGCCCTCAACTGTTCGCAGCATTGATGAATAAACGTTGTTAATTGATCAGAAGTATCCGGACGGTCAGGAAACTCCAGGCGTATCTGGCCTAATAACCAGCAAAAAGCATACTCGCTATCAGTGGTGCCAACAGGGCGATAAAAAGTTAACGGCAAATCAAATAAGCGCTTATCCAGCTGGCCGTTATGAGCAAATGACCAGCTATAGCCCCATAACTCCCTGATAAAAGGATGCGTATTTTCCAAACAAACTGAACCGACATTTGCTTGTCGGATATGACTAATGACCACCAAACTCTTGATCGGATGGTTTTTAACAAGATTCGCAATAACGGAATCGCAACTGGGCTCCGGATCATGGAAAGAGCGCACACCTTTTCCTTCATAAAAAGCGATTCCCCAACCATCCCGATGTGGTCCGGTACCTCCTCCCCTTTGCATCAAACCACTAAAGCTAAAGCAAATATCGGTCGGAACATTGGCACTCATACCCAGCAATTCACACATAGATTAAGAAGCCGGTTTTTCAGATGATTGCAGTGTAATTTTGTCAGGCAGTGAATCAATCGCATCAACGCCTGATTCATAATCAAGAGCCTTAACCGCGGGATAAGCCGGGCCTGCATTTTCTCTGCGTTCACCCTGAAAGCAACCTAAAGGATCAATACTCATCACCTTGCTGAGAACCGTTGCCCGCACTCTTCCGCCTTTTTCAATATGCAGTTCATCACAAACCACCTCACCTTCCAGCAAACCAGTCACTGTCATATGTTTAGCTTTTATTACGCCCGACACATGACCCGTTGCCCCAATTGAAATATTATCAAGAGAATTGATATTCCCTTCAAATACCCCATCGATATGCATCTTCCCAACGATATTCATTTCGCCGGAAAGCTTATTACCATCAGCAATAATGGTTAAGGCTGAATGGTTTGATTTAGAGGATACAGATTTTTTAAGGAAGCCCATTTCACACTCTTCACTGTTGTAAAAATTGAATCAAAGTTAGCTATATTCCATGCCACAAAAGGTGCCGGATTGAGAGTCGAATAGAGGTGCCTTACCTCGTAATGCAGGTGAGCTCCCGTTGATCTACCCGTATTGCCACTCTCTGCAATTTTTTGTCCTTTATGAACAAATTCACCGCTGCTCACTTCGGTATTATTCAAATGGCTATAGTTGGTTTTAAATCCAAAGCCATGCAAGATCACAACCTGCACACCATAACCATCCCCCCTATTCCCCGCATACTCAACCACACCATCGGCTGTGGAATATACGGGCGTCCCTTTTTCGGCTTTATAATCTATACCCCGATGCATGACACGTTTCTTGTGAATAGGGTGCATCCGCATACCATAGCTATCATTAATCCGCATAGCCTGAATAGGCAAACCATTGGGAATACTATTCAGCATAAACAAGCGCTGATTGGCCATCATGGTTAATGACTCTAACCTTTCTGGTGACATATCACCGGAGGGTTCGACATTCAATAACGTTTCTAAACCATTCAAACTCGCATCAAGTGTCGCACTCAGCTCTCCCAGACGGTTATTACCCTCATAGAGCTTATCGCCCATGCGGATATTCTCAGCTTGTAACTTATCTCGTTGACTAGCGACTCTGGACAACGAAACGCTCAACTGGTCTAACTCATTTTTATATAGATTTTGCGTACCCAACATCATCTCATACTGATCATTCAGCTGTTCATGATCTTCTTCCAGGAGTGCTAAATCATCAGTGGTTTTTACCAACAACCAATTTGAAATAAAAAAGCTCACTGCTGACAGGATAACAAATAACACTAGCAGATACCGAGCCATTTGTCCCAGAGAGTACTGCCGCGAGCCCCGCATGGTCGTTAAGGTAACTATTAACTTATTCTTCAATCTCCGGCCCTTAATACTGCATCAGACAGCTGCAAATATACTCATAAATATCAGCCTTGTCATAAAACACCTATATATTCCTCTATGAGTATTACTCTATAGTCTAAAAATTAAACCAATTGTCTATAGAACACTATAACTCCTCGTGCAGATATGGTTTATGTTCATTGCATCTGAAAAGATTTCCCCTCAAGTCAGAATTGAAATTAATGTCGTAATTACTGTTGTAATAACAGTTGTAACTATTTTAAAAAAAGGAAAGTAGGGTATGAGTCAGCATGATGTCGTTTTTTTAAGTGGCGTACGTACAGCCATAGGCGGTTTCGGTGGTAGTCTGAAAACAAAAACTCCTTGTGAGTTAGCAGCAGCCGTTGTTGAAGAAGCTGTTAAACGTTCTGGTGTAGAGCCTGCCGGTTTCGGACACAGTGTTATTGGTAATGTAATCCATACCGAACGCCGCGATATGTACATAGGTCGCGTTGCTGCCGTTAACGGCGGCTTACCGCACGAAACACCGGGTTTAACAGTAAACCGCCTCTGTGGTAGTGGCTTACAAGCTATTGTTACCGCTGCCCAGCAAATTCAACTGGGCCACTGTAAAGCAGCAGTAGCTGGCGGTGCTGAGGTAATGAGTCGTTCACAGTATTGGATTCCAAGCGCTCGATTTGGCCAGCGTATGGGAGACACTGAGGTTCTTGATGCGATGGTCGGCGCGCTTACCTGCCCGTTCGAAGATACGCACATGGGCATCACGGCTGAAAACGTAGCAGAAAAATGGAACATCAGCCGTGAAGACCAGGATGCACTGGCTACCCTCAGCCATCAACGCGCTGAAGCCGCTACAACATCGGGTCGCTTTAAAGATCAGATTCTGCCGATAGAGTTGAAAAGCCGTAATGGCAGCACTTTCTTCGATACCGATGAGCACACCCGTAAAGGCTGTAAATTAGAAGACATGACTAAGTTACGCCCAGCCTTTAAGCGTGATGGTAGTGTAACGGCAGGTAACGCATCAGGTCTGAATGATGCGGCTGCGGTTGTTACCATGATGAGTGCTGATGAAGCTCAGTCTCGTGGCCTGAAACCAATGGCACGCCTGGCTGGCTACTCGTTTGCAGGGGTTGAGCCTAAATATATGGGTATTGGCCCGATACCTGCCGTTCGCAAACTGCTAGACGAAGCAGGCCTAACGGTAGCTGATATCGATGTTTGGGAAGTAAACGAAGCATTTGCAGCTCAGGCACTGGCTGTAGCCCGTGACCTTGACCTGCCTGCAGACAAAGTAAACCCTAACGGTTCTGGTATCTCTTTGGGTCACCCCATTGGTGCGACTGGTGCCATTATCACTGTTAAAGCACTGTATGAATTGCAACGCGTTGAAGGACGTTATGCTGTTGTTACTATGTGTATCGGTGGTGGCCAGGGCATTGCTGCACTGCTTGAGCGCGTATAAGCGATAAAAAACAGATAGTACTTATCGGATAATTAATAACCTGTTAAATAGTCAGATAAGTGAAAAAGAGCCTCAATTGAGGCTCTTTTTTTCGCTTAATTGACGAAGCTGTTAATTCACGAAGCTGTTAATTTACAATTCTGTAACAGGGCTGATATTCTTCATGGTTAATCTTCATCCGTTTTTGCTCTACAAAGGATGAAAGCAGCTGATCTAATGCACTCATGATCTCTGCATCCCCGGTAAGCTCAAAAGGCCCATGCTGCTCAATAGCCAAGACCCCCGGTTCCTTCACATTACCGGCAACAATGCCTGATAATGCCTTTCTGAGCTGAGCCGCTAAAATATAATCGGGCTGCCCTTTATCCAGATTCAACTGCGCCATCTCTTCATGCGTCGGCTCAAATGGCTGTTGAAACTCATGTGGGATATGCAACTGCCAGTTGTAATGATAGGACTCATCCGTCTGTTTACGATACTCCAGAACGCGCGTCATACCTTCGCGGACTTTTACAGCAACACCATGTGAGTCAGCCACGACTATTTGGTATAGCTCTGCAGCCCGCTCTCCAATTGTTAATTTAATAAAGCGATCTACTGTTTCAAAATAAGCTTCACTGCCTGCCGGCCCGGTAAAAACAAGTGGAAAAGGAATATTCCTGTTTTTAGGGTGAAGCAAAATTCCTAACAAATAAAGAATCTCTTCTGCTGTACCCGCACCGCCGGGAAATACTACAATCCCATGCCCCAAACGCACAAATGCCTCTAAGCGCTTTTCGATATCAGGCAAGGTCACCAACTCATTAACGATAGGGTTAGGTGATTCAGCGGCAATGATGCCCGGCTCTGTCAGGCCTATATACCGGGGACCCATTTTTCGTTGTTTAGCATGCGCAATGGTTGCCCCTTTCATTGGCCCTTTCATGGCGCCGGGACCGCATCCTGTGCAGATATCGAAGGACCGCAAACCCAGCTCATAACCGACTTCTTTGGTGTAATCATATTCTACCCGTTGAATCGAATGTCCTCCCCAACACACCACTAAATTGGGCTTCACATGAGGACGCATAGCATCGGCGTGACGTAAAATATGGAACACGGTATTAGTAATGCGTTGCGATTCACTCAAACCGTCACAACACTGATCAAGCTCATCGCCCACATACAGTAAATCCCGCAGAACTGTAAAAAGATGCTCACGGATACCCTGAATAATTTCACCATCAACAAACGCTGACGCAGGCGCATTAATTAATTCCAGTTGTACTCCCCTATGCTTGTGCTTGATGCGTATATCAAACTCACGAAAACGATGTAACACCGTACGTGTACTATCCAATTCACTTCCCGTATTTAACACAGCCAGACTACATTGACGAAACAGTCGGTATAAACCGCCATTACTCATATCCTGTAATTTAGCCACCTCATGTGGAGAGAGGGAATCCATGCTCTCCAACGGCGTAACATTTGCATTAATAAAATGTTCAGTGATCATAAACCCACCATCCTCAAAAAAATAAATCGATATTAATAGTCACTGCTTTAACTCTTTTTCAGACATCTTTTTTCTTCAACATAGTTCACTTTTACACAGGTATATCTATAAATAACAGAAACTTATACTTTTCTTACTGAGTTTTTTAACTGCCACTTATTAACTCATCAACAAAATCAGGCACCCGTTCGCTCGCCGGACCATAGTAATGCGCTTTAAAGTGCGATTCTTTACGTGACGGTTCAAGATTAATTTCTACGCTAAGAGCACCGACCTGATTAGCGACTTCGACAAAGCCGGCTGCCGGGTATACATGCCCTGACGTACCTATTGATAAAAAAAGATCGCATTGACTTAACGCATGATAAATAGCGTTCATTTGCATGGGTTCTTCACCAAACCAAACGATATCCGGCCTCAATGTTCCTGACAGACCACAACAGACGCATCGATCCTGTGGCGTCACGCTGCCCTTGACCAAAGAGACGAACCCCGTCCGGATACAACGCACATTCAGCAATTCGCCGTGCATATGAATAAGAGACTTACTGCCGGCGCGCTCATGTAAATTATCGACATTTTGTGTCACCAGCAGAAAGCGCCCCTCAAAATGCGCTTCCAGCTTAACCAAAGCGTTATGCGCTTCATTCGGTTGCACAGCAGCACTAAACAACTGCTGTCGTCGTGCATTATAAAAACGATGCACCAGCGCAGGGTCTCTATGAAAACCTTCTGGTGTCGCAACGTCCTCGATAAGGTGATCTTCCCATAACCCGTCACTGGCCCTGAAGGTCCGTATACCCGATTCAGCAGAGATACCCGCTCCCGTTAATACAACGATTGATTGATAACCCATTCGCTTCTCCGGATAGTTGACCACAACTGCAGAACAGTAGACTATCATGAATGTTGAAGGTCTATTAAGTCTGCCATTCTCTTTAGACTACAAAAGGATAGAGCCATGAGCGAAGCAAAACTCTATATTCTCGACACTAACGTTCTACTGCACGACCCCAGATGCCTGTATGAGTTCAAAGAACAAGATATAACGATCCCGATGACCGTTCTCGAAGAACTGGATGATATCAAGGATCGCAAAAAAAACGTTGCTCAAGAAGCTCGCTATGCAATCAGAGCCATTGACGATATTTTATCTACCGCAGCCTCACCATCACAAATAACCAAAGGTGTGCAGATTCCTCTTCCCGGAAAAGACAGGGAAATTAAACTCGGTAAGCTCAGTATTTTTCCCGACCACGAACTCACCGCCCGACCTGGCTTTCTCACCAGCAACAAAAAAGACAATCTCATTATAAATTGTGCTCTGCACCTGCAATCAACAACAACAGATCGCGAAGTTGTACTGGTTACTAAAGATATCAATATGCGACTAAAGGCACTCGGCGCGGGTTTAGAGCGAGTGGAAGACTATCGTACTGACCAGTTGGTTTCTGATATCGAGTTACTGCCGGCCGGTCATACACACCTGGATGGCACATTCTGGGAAAAAGTCGATCAGGTAAAAAGCGTTCAGGAAGAAGGTAAAACATACCACTATATTGATAAATCCTTAATTCCTGATGCCTATATCAGCGAATATATTTTTGATGACTCAAAAGATTTTGCCGCACGTGTCGTCGCCATTAATGAAACCGAAATTGTGCTACTCGATTTAGGTTATGAGCACCTGATGCAACAAACTTGCTGGGGCATCTCGCCGATCAATATCTACCAGGCATTTGCCATGCAGTCGGTACTTGACCCCTCGATTGATCTCTCCATTCTGAATGGCGCAGCAGGCTCGGGAAAGACCTTGATCGCTTTAGCCTGCGCACTTGAAATGGTCATTGAAGACAAACGCTATAATAAGATTATTGTGACCCGTTCAACGCCTCCCGTAGCCGAAGATATAGGCTTTCTGCCCGGCACGGAAGAGGAAAAAATGACACCCTGGATGAGTGCAATCAATGATAACCTTGAAGCGATGCACGAAAATGATGAGCGCCCGTTGAGCAGCGTTAAATACACTATTGAAAAGGCCAACATCCAATTTAAATCATTAAATTTTATACGCGGCCGGAGTATTCAGGACGCCGTTGTTATCATTGATGAAGCACAGAACCTGACACCCTCACAGCTGAAAACTATCCTTACCCGCTCAGGGAAAGGCACAAAGATGATCTGTTTGGGCAACCTGGCACAAATCGACTCTAATTACCTGACGCCACTTACTTCCGGGTTAACTTATATAGTAGAACGCTTTAAAGGCTTTGATGGTGCTGCAAATGTTCACTTTGAAGGAATATTCCGCTCACGACTGGCTGAATACGCTGAAGAGAACCTATAATAATAAGACAGCCGTTATTCCGATGATGAATCACGGCTGTCATTGAGAATATTTAAACAATCATTAGCCTGAATTCAGACGAATAAAGCAAATACGTGGATTTTATATGAGTACTGATACAAGCATAACAAACACAACATCACATCCACTTGTCGAATACAGCCCCAATGCGGTACTTGTTATTGATGACATGCGCATCACTTATGCTAATGAAGCGGCAGGTCATGTTTTTCATACGGCAGTATCCGATTTAATGACATTCACTTTGTCTGATTTAAACCAATCAGAGGAGGCAGTCGCTTCACTGATCAGTCACACCCAGCAGGCCGCTGCAGATAAAACAACCCAACAGCATCGCATTGCCCTCATGAGCGGCGCAGGCCTGCGTCAATACACTGCAACGTACCGACCTCACCACTCCCAAATCCATGTGTTTTTACAGGATATCAGTGCGTTAATTCAAAGTGAAACGGCATTAACCACACAAACAACACACGACCCTTTGACTGGCCTCTTTAACCGGTCACAGCTATTTTTGATGGGGACGCAGGATATTGCCCGCGCTAAACGTTATAAGCACCCTACCTCTTTACTGGTTGTTACTATCTCAAACATGCGTCATGTCAATCAAAGCTATGGTTACGCCATGGGTGATCATATATTGATTAATGTATCCCGGGCCTTACGCGATGTGTTACGCGAGTCAGACTACGCGGCCAGACTCGATAATAATAGCTTTGTAATCTGCCTGCTCGATGCAACGCTTGAACAAACTAACATTGTCACGCGCCGGATCAAAACGGCGATCTCTGGTAGAGATATTCTTATCGCCGATACCAACATCCCCCTTGAAATGATGTACGGAAGTGCCGAATTTGACAGCACTCTCGACTCCCAGTTTGATGACTTTCTGTTACGTGCTGAAAAAAACTGTACCGGGATATAGGGTTTTGAAGAAAATAATAACCGCTGTGCTGACCGCTGTAATTCGCGTCTATCAATACGCCATCAGCCCATTTCTGGGAAATAACTGTCGTTTCTATCCCAGTTGCTCTCATTATATGCTTGAAGCCATTGAAACCCACGGCCTCTTGAAGGGAGTCGGTTTAGGTACTCGCAGAATTCTCAAGTGCCACCCCTGGCACGACGGAGGGATCGACTTAGTCCCTCCCGCATGCGGATGCAGCCCGCATGAAAAGTCATATAGTGACTCTGCCAAATAGTGTTTAAACCTCTGTATAAAAACGCGCTACAATCAGTGTATATTTTGAACAGTCACCAGATACAGAACCAGAGCACTCTTTGAAAGGCCAATTTTGATGTTTTCGCCCTTAGCCGTGATTTCAACCGTCATCTTCTACATGCTTTTGCTATTTGCTGTGGCTCAACTTGTTGAACGGCGGATTACCAAATCAGGCAGGCCGCTCAAAAGCCCATGGATTTATGCGCTTTCCCTCGCGGTTTTTCATACATCATGGACTTTTTATGGCAGCGTCGGTTTTGCCAGCACATCAGGGCTGCTGTTTTTAGGCATCTATGTGGGTGCAATTATCGGCATTATGTTCTGGTGGGTTACGCTCAGAAAGATGGTAGCCATCAAAGAAACTTTTCGTATCACCAGTATTGCCGACTTCATCTCTACACGATACCGCCGCTCCCAGAGAATCGCCGGCCTGGTCACAGTAATCGCGCTTGTCGGCATCCTTCCCTATATCGCACTGCAATTAAAAGCGATCGTTAGTTCATTCGAAATTATTACAAATGAACAAGGCGGCGCAAGCTCTGAGTACAGCGGAATTTTTATCACGTTAATAATGGCCGCTTTTACTATCATTTTTGGTGTCCGTAAGCTGGACCCAACCGAACGACATCAGGGAATGATAGTGGCGCTTGTTGTTGAAAGCGTGGTCAAACTGGTTGCCTTTGCCAGCGTTGGCTTATTTGTTTGCTTCGTGCTCTATGATGGCCTGGTTGATATTAATACACGTATAGCAGAAGCTAACCTGTCATACATAACCCAGTTCAATGTTGTTGAAAACAGTGCCAGCATGTGGATGACATTAATCGTACTGAGTTTCGCAGGCATCTTTCTATTGCCCAGACAATTCCATGTCGCCGTTATTGAAAATACTGACCAGCAACATATCAAAACAGCCATGTGGTTATTTCCGCTGTATATGATTGCCATCAATCTCTTCGTAATACCTTTAGCTGCTGCAGGCTTAATGAGCGGCCTTCCTGCCGAATCTGCGGATTTCTTTGTGTTGTTGCTACCTCAACAAGCAGGGTACCCGACACTGACCATGTTTGCGTTTATTGGCGGCTTTTCCGCCGCTACCGGCATGATCATCATTACCACTATGACACTTTCCACCATGGTTTCTAACCATCTGGTGTTACCCTTAATTGAGTGCTTCACTGCAGCCCAACGCCTACGCACCCACCTTCTGCAGATACGCTGGATACTTGTAGTCTTGATTCTTGCCTGCAGTTATTGGTTTGAATATGAATTCAGCGACTCCTACATATTGGTCGCCATCGGTTTACTATCCTTCGTTGCTATTTTGCAGTTTGCCCCCGCTGTTTTTGGAGGAATGTTCTGGATCAAGGGAAACAGCGGCGGAGCATTTTCGGGTCTGCTGGCTGGCTTTTTCATCTGGTGTTACACCTTGGGTTTACCTACCTTTATCAAACAGGGATGGTTAAATCAGGACATTTTAGTTTACGGACCCTGGGGTATTGAGCAGTTAAGACCAGAAGCACTTCTGGGCCTGGATGGGTTTAACCCAGTGACCCATAGTGTTATCTGGAGTCTCTTGTTTAATATCAGTTTTTATATTATCGGCTCACTCATATACCACCCGCACAAAGATGAACGCACACTCACCACTGAGTTCATGGCGGCAATGCAACCACAAAACATCAGCAGCAAAGCACGCCCGACCGGCCTGGATGCTTATATAACGTTAAGCATAAAAATAGAAGAAGCTAAAATATTACTCTCACAGTATCTAACCGCAGACAAGGCGCGCGAATCAGTCTATACCATTGCTGAAGACCTGCAGGTCCTTGGCAAGCCCCACATCACCATTATTGAACTTATCGAGTTTCATCGAATGCTGGAACACTTACTGGCAGGTTCTATTGGTGCTGCCAGTGCTCATAGCGCGATAGAGCAGACCATTCGCTATTCAGACCGTGAATCAAGCGACCTCAAAGCGCTTTATAGCCATATTTATAATGAATTGAGTACTAAAAGTGTTGCTCAAGGCATTGAGGATGAGGAGGATGAGCTGCTGCCGAATGGTTTTGGTATGCTGTCCAGCTTACAAAGTCAGATTGATACACTCGAGTCTACTGTCAGCCAGCAACAAAAAGAGATAGCGTCACTTGAAGCTAAACTGGAAGCACGCTACGAAGAGATTTTTAAATACCGAATGGAGACTCAGAAAGCTAATCAGGAAAATGATGAGTTACGCGGACAATTAAATCAGCTGCCTCGTAACCCTTCATTAAAATAGCCAGAATATGAAGACCAGGCGACAGCATCACTCTGGTCTGAGATCTGATTAAACTATCGCCCGAACCTGAACGGTAGTCTGAAAACCCTGACTAGTTCTGGTCTTGCTTGTGCAGATGAACATCCATCTGCGGGAATGGAATAGAAATACCTGCCGCATCAAAGCGCAGCTTTACCTTTTCATTGGTGTCCCACAGAACCGCCCAGTAATCAGAGGTTTTGACCCAGGGACGAACATTAAAATTCACGCTACTGTCAGCCAGTGCGGCAACAGCAATAACGCTCGCCGGCTCAGGAAGAATGCGTTCATCTTCTGACAATATTTCAGCCAATAATTTTTTCGCTTGTAACAGGTCCGCATCATATCCAATACCAAATACCATATCGACCCGACGAGTATCACGTTTAGAATAATTCGTAATAACACCACTATAGATTGGTCCATTAGGCACAATCACTTCACGGTTATCCCCGGTACGCATCACCGTACTGAAAATTGAAATACTCTCTACAACACCCGAAACACCAGCGGCTTCAATAAAATGACCCTCTTTGAACGGGCGAAACACCACCAGAAGAACACCTGCCGCAAAATTCTTCAAGGAGTCCTGTAAAGACAAACCGATTGCCAAACCTGCTGCGCCGACAATCGCAATTAAAGAAGAAGTATTCACACCAAGCTGATCGAGTGACGCTACAATGACAAAAAGGAGCAACAAAGAGCTTAAAATAGACGAGATAAAATTAATTAACATATTGTCCATTTTAGATTTTTGCAGCAGCTTCTTAACAAGCCTCATCACCAATCCAACAACAACACGCCCCGCAATAAAAACAGCAACCGCTGTCAGAATATTGATACCCCAAGGCAGGATATACTCATTCTGAATATTGATTAACATGTCTGGATCCAGAAATTTTTCCATTGATAACTCCATTGTCTAATTGGTCTGATACAAACTAGGCGGCATTATCCCTTTCTCGTGCTATAAATCCTATATCTAAAGGAACTTTAGCGCATCTTTTCGATCCTATTGCAGAGTAAATCATTTACAATAGGTGTTCTCTCAGAGGTATCCATCCAATACATTAATCCGAGACAAAGGCTCTCTGAACAATGAAGAAATATATACTTGCAGCTGTATTCATTTCGGCTTCAATCCCTGCTTTGGCCGAAAAAGGCCATATTGCCGATGACGTTTATGTTTTTGTCCATGGCGGCCCCAGTAATCAATATAAAATTACCGGACGTGTTCGCAGTGGGTCATCGATCGACATCCTGAGAAAAAGTGGTGATGGTAAATTTATCCAGGTCCGCACCTCTTCAGGAAAAACCGGCTGGGTTGATGCCAATAACGTGGAGAACGGTGACAGTATTCAAATCCGGGTTCCGAAGCTTGAATCCGCACTGGAAACAAGTGAAGTACTGGTCAAACAGCAATCAACAGAGATTCAAAGCCTTCGGGGTGAACTTGACACCTTCAAAGCTGAAAATGGTACTTATTCTGACCAACTCTCCAAATTAAATACAGAAATTACAGACCTGAACCGCCAAATAGACAACATGGATGAAAGTAATCTGATGCGCTGGTTTACTTACGGTGGTCTGGTTGCTCTGGGCGGCGTTTTATTAGGTTTGCTTGTACCCTACTTACCTAAAAAGAAAAAACGCAGAGATGACTGGATGTAATTCTTTTCATTTCTGTCACTGAAAGTGCTGGGTACCAAATTGCACAGATAAAAAAGCCGACATTCAAGTCGGCTTTTTATTTACCTATGACCCGTCCTAAATAAGGGAGCCACTCAACTATCAGGCACTACTGATCAAGCTCCAGTGTAGATAGGGTATATTGACGGACACGCTTCAGTAATTCATCGTTATCCTTCAATGATTCACCGTATGAAGGAACCATCTCCTTCAATTTCTGCTGCCACTCGTCTGTTGCCAAGCGTTCAGGAAAGCAGCGCTCAACGATATTGATCATCGTATTAACGGCCGTTGATGCACCTGGTGAAGCGCCCAGCAATGCGGCCAATGAATGATCAGCCGCCGTGATAACTTCCGTTCCAAACTCTAATTTACCGCCTTTGTCCTTATCTTTTTTGATGATCTGAACCCGTTGCCCCGCATTGGCCAGCTCCCAGTCTTCATCTTTAGCATCAGGGTAGAAGTTACGCAGAGAGGCAACACGCTCTTCATGGGATTGCATCGCCTCACTGATCAGATAACGCGTCAGATCCATATTGTTTTTACCCACAGACAACATAGATTTAAGGTTATTCGTTCGTAAACTTTTAGGCAGATCCAATATGGAACCCTGTTTTAGAAACTTAGTAGTAAAGCCAGCAAACGGACCAAACAATAAGGCTTTCTCACCACTGATGATACGCGTATCTAAATGTGGCACAGACATGGGAGGCGCACCAATAGGCGCTAAGCCATAAACTTTGGCTTGATGTTTTGCAACGATTTCTGGCTTTTTACATACAAGCCACTGACCACTGACAGGAAAGCCGCCGTAACCATCTCCTTCAGGAATACCAGACATCTGCAATAAAGGTAACGCACCACCGCCTGCCCCCAAAAAGACAAAACGCGATGCTATGGTTCTTTCCACACCCGTTTTTCTGTTTTCAAGCGCAACCTGCCATTGACCATCATCATCCTGCTCAAGATCTGTAACAGTATGATTAAGTAACAACTCAAAATTATCCTGCGCCTGAAGATAGTGTGTCATGTTGCGCGCAAGCGCACCAAAATCAACATCAGCACCATAACGAACCCGCGTGCCCGCAATAGGCTCCATAGGATCACGGTTTTCAAGAATCAGCGGCATCCATTCACGTAAGACACGAGGATCTTCACTGTACTCCATATCTGCGAATTGCGGCGACTGACTCAGGGCCGCATAACGCTTACGCAAAAACTCAACATTAGCCTCCCCCCAAACAAAGCTTTGATGAGGCGTTGCATGAATAAAGTTTTCTGGTTTTGGTAAAGCACCCTGCTTAACCAGATATGACCAAAACTGCAGGCTAACCTCAAAAGCAGAGTTAATGACAAAAGCTTTAGCGGTATCAATGCTACCGTCAGGTAGTTTCGGTGTGTAGTTCAGTTCACAATAAGCTGCATGCCCTGTTCCGGCATTATTCCAGCCATCTGTACTTTCATGTGCAACATGACCTAACCGTTCTACCATCACAATATTGATGTCAGGGTCGAGCTGCTTCAAAAGCATACCCAGGGTGGTACTCATCGCACCCGCACCTACTAACAATACATCTGCCGATTTTGCTATCATTTTGCTCTCACCATTTCTAATATAAATATGGGATCTGAAAATCACACCCGATAGTGTGAATAATTAAGAGCAAATCACTCTGAATCACACTGCAACGAATCTTATGGTTTCGCTGTCTATAGGATGCCTTACCCTAGGATTTTCGTACTAATTACAAACATATGAACGTATAAAACATTTCCATATGGGGTATATTGGCGCAAATTATACGGAATCTTTTGCAAATGTCTTGAAGAATAAGGCCTTTAGTACTGGTCAATTCGTAGTATACGTGTGCCATTTTGACAGTCTTTTTTTATTCGATCACTGCTGATAACTCATTATATTCCTTCGCTTTTCCATAATTGTCAGTTTACAAACTCCTCTGTATAACCTACGCCTGAAGTAATGACCCTCTACACCCTGACCTAAGCTATCTGCGAGATGCCTGATGTCAAATACTCGTTCCTGAATTCGCTGATTAGTTTCATTAATCTGTTTAATAGCAATAACCCATTAGAAAACTGCAACTTTTAATGTTTTATTAAGTCTTAATTTCTATCAACAGGAGAGACTAGATGGAACGTGTGACTATTTTTGGCAAAGAGGGTTGTGGCTTTTGTAAAAGAGCAAAGCAGATCTGTGAACAAAAAAATCTCAATTTCACCTATTTAGATATCCACAAGGAAAATATCAGCCAGGCTGACTTAGAAAAAACGATTGGAAAACCGGTACATACCGTGCCTCAGATTTTTATCGGCCAGGAGTATGTAGGCGGATACACCGAATTTTCGAATAAGGTTGCTGACATGGGCCTTTAAGGTCTACAGTAACGCTAAGTAATAAAAAATGTCTACGAGGTAGTTTATGACAATTCTGATGACTCTTATAATCGCAGTACTTGCCGTGTTTATCGGTAAACAGCTACTTTCTGTCAGCCAGAAGAAAGAGATGCAGCCTATTCGCATAAAAACTGATGAGCAGCGTCCTAAAAACCGCCGCCGCTAAGTGACATTCAGCCAGAATCAGAAGCAGATAGAGCGGGTGACAGGCAGAACAAGCGGTAGATAGAATTTGCGGATATGCTCGTTTTTATCCTCTATCCCAGATTCTTTCTGCCAATCCACTCATTCTGATGGTTACTTTATCGATAGACGCTGCGATCGTTTTAAATGAGCCGTAAAGTGAGCAATATTTTTTAGCGCGTGTTATTCCTGTATAGACTAACTCCCGGCTAATCACCTTAGCATCCTCCGCCAACACCAGTGTCACTTCGTTAAACTCAGATCCCTGACTTTTGTGCACTGTCATCGCAAATACTGTTTCATGCTGTGGTAAACGGCTAGTGGAGTATGAAACCAACTCTCCTCCCTGATCAAACCATACTTTCAACTGCTGTGTTTGTGCATCTGTCAATGCGATTCCCACATCACCGTTATACAGGCGTAAAGAACGATCATTACGCGTAATCATAACAGGCCTACCGGGATACCAACGGCCATTCATTTTAATCAAATGGCGGCTTTCGGCCTCCTTTTCAAAGGCTTCATTAAGCGTTTCCACACCAAAAATGCCTTTGCGTAATCCACATAAAACACGAAAGTCTGAGAAACGTTTTAAAATATCCGCAGGAGGAGCATTCATACTCACCGTATCCAGATAGCTTCTATACTTAACTAACATATGCTGAATTAATTGAGAATTATCTGAAGTATTCACCGACAGCCGCTGCACGTCACTATAGCCAGACTGCAATACTGTTTTTACTTGTTCGGCACTGCCGTTATTAACAGCGCGAGCCAATGCGCCAATACCACTGTCCATTGAAAACCGATAACTACGTGTCAGAAAAGCCACCGAATCAGCAAACGGTAAAGCATTTAAGGCCAGTGACTCTGTCAGACCACATGTTTCCTGCAGGCAAGCAGCCATTTTATGGCTTCGCCTGGCCTGCTTGGGTAATGCACAAAGGTCTCCCATAACACTACCCGCTTCAACAGAGGCCAACTGCTCTTTATCCCCCACGAGGATTAACCTCGCCTTTGGCGGCAATGCCGACAACAAACCAGCCATCAGGGGCAAATCAATCATCGATGCTTCATCGACCACCAGCAAATCAAGATGCAGTGGATTATCCGCATTATATTTGAAGCCTGACTGTCCCGGGCGGGCACCTAAAAGACGATGCAGAGTGGTACCTTCATCAGGTATCTGCTCTTTGATTTCGTCACTGACATCTAATGAATCACGCGCCGCACTGATTGATTCGGATAAACGTGCGGCCGCTTTCCCCGTAGGGGCTGCTAAGCGTATGACCGGGTGTTTATCTGGATACTGATGATGCTGCATCTGCAGGTAGATCGCCAGCATTCGCGTTATCGTCGTTGTTTTTCCGGTTCCCGGCCCACCACTGATAATAGCTAGAGACTGCATAACAGCCGTCGCCGCGGCAATTCTCTGACCATCGGGTTCAATCGCCTCTTCAGTTTGATAGCGCTCACCTGAAGGAAATGCGCTTGAAGGAAAAAGCACATTCAGTTTTTCTTTAAGGAATGGCAGTGAAAAATCAGCGGGAGTGGCGCGCGCCAACAAATCAACCGCGACCTGACACTCATATTGCCAATAACGATAAAGATACAAGCGCCCTTTATCTAATACCAGTGGTGTCACAACCGGGCTTTTATTAAGAG
>NZ_JBFIIH010000013.1:0-48200 GCF_041601355.1 Neptunomonas sp. | reverse complement strand
TACAAGCGCGCGCCGGTGCGCGAGAACAGGCGCATTTCCTGGACGATGCCCTGTTGGGGGGTGTCCCGGGTTAGCGTGTCACGGTGCGGGTGGTGGTGAGGTAATGTGTGATGTGTCATCTCAAGCCCCTGGCGCCGGGGTAGCTGTCGGGAGTGCGGCGAAGAGAAAAGCGCGGCGCTGACGGGTCTCTCCTCCCCTCCCCCGATTCTACGTCACACACCCGTGACACAGACTCTCTCTGTTCGGGCTCAGCTTCGCAACAGACCACCGTCAACAGGGAATGAAGGCTTTTCTAGAAAACAAGAAAACTGCTTTCAGCTAACTTTGAACATGCGTTGGAGAAGGGGCGGCACAGGACATATGAGGCATTAGAAAATAAAAACCGGATAGGTTTTCTTAATTTTCTTACTTAGGAAGAAACGGAGCCGCCCTGGCAACTGCCACATCCTGATGCCTGAATCACCCATTAAGCTCTTTATCTATTAGGTTCAGTTGCTCTAGTAACTCGGCAAAGGTGTACGGGAGTTCAGAAGGAAACATATCGGCCATCTTATCCCAATCTTCTTTAAGCCTTTTCGCCACATCTCCAAAGGGAACAATATTTAATGTACCGGATTTTGCTTGGTCCCACTTTGCTGAGCCACGATGAAAATACTTACGCTTATGATCAACAACAGCATCGAGCAAAGCTCGATCCGTAACAAAATGAGGAAAAGCTGCGTGAATCTGAACGATATCGTAGATATGTCGCGACTGTCGCTCACCTAGAGCTTCGGCACCACGGTTATTGAGCTCGTGCATTAGCGTGATTTTTTAAAAAAATGTTCGATCACAACCAAGAACATCTACCGAGCACTCATCACCCACCTGCCCAATAGACATCAAGGCAATAGGGGCCACACGGTGACTTTCATTAGGATCAAAACCAGCCTTACCTCCACATTCCAGCAAAACCCGAGGCTTTACATAGGTATCACCGTACACGTCATCACTAAGGAATCGGGGGTAATTCACCTCAATATCTAACCCATTATTAATAATCTGTACGGAATATTGTTCATGAATAGAGTTAAGCCTATCAATCAGAAATGGGCCGATTGTATCTTTAATTACATTCCTTGCAGCGACATCAAGCTTTTCAATTCGTTTTTTCCTGGCGCTACTGGACCTGTCACCCCCTACTGGTACTGGATGACCTAGGTAGTCCATATGTAATGAGAGATCGATATCTTCTGACATGCGCTCAATACACTTAAACACCTTACTAAGTGTTGTCCCCCCTTTGAACAAGAAAGGGGTATCAGTTTGTTGCTGACATACAGGCTTCAGCTCCTCAAACAGAAGCTTTAAAATCAAGGTGACGTGGTAGTCCTTTTCTACCACATATGCCGGTAGCCCCGTCTGAGTCGACGCGGCTTCAAACAGATCAACTTTGTCACTATCGCTGAGAGAAAAAGAAAAGGATCTGACATTAGTGAACTCCCACGATTGCAGTTACCCAGCGTAACTTACCGCTAAACGCTATATATAGTTTTGTTTGCGCTCGGGCAGACAGCCGAGAAAATGTATCCTGAACTAGTCTTGATTTGGCCTGTGATTCTTCGTTACCCATAAATTCAAGCGCGATCCAAAGCGTAGCAGCTCGCTTCTTTTCTTCTGGGTTTATTCCTTCTAGTTTCTTTACTGCGTCTTCAAAAGCCCGGCTGTATCGAAAGGTAATCTGATGCTTATTAACACACAGGGGTTCTATGCGCTTTGTAGACATATAGTTATAACGCATACTCATTTGCGTCGACCAGCCGAGAGCATGAACAGCGGCAGCACCTGCAGGAAGAATAAATGCATTACGCTCTTCTGCGATAATATCAGCTACGATTTCCGGCTTCGGGCCAATAACACCAAAACGAGTAGATTTAGGACGATACCAAAGACCTCGCTCAAGCTGACTTACTTGGTTCTCTGCTTTTAGCTTAGCGAGCGCATGCGACAGAGAGTCTTTGGGGACGTTCAATTTACGCGCAACTTGGTTAAAACTAAATATAGCGCCAAAAGGCTTATGCTTTATGTACTCTTCAGTTTTTTGAATAACAGTCATATTCACAACCCTCTATCAGCATTAAAGCCAATCAATATATCATTCAATGAATTGTACAAGAAAATTCAATGAATTGCATAAACATCCAATCTTTTACACTTGTATTACGGGGGCAAAAAGAGAGAGAAAGGTAACGCCACAACCTAGCGATGGAACTGGATCCGAATCATTAATCGAAAGTGCTAATGCGTCTTCTCAAGCTACTCGCGCCTGGGTTGCTGTCGAGGTGACGCAGCGATCAGCGCGGCGCTGACGGGTCGCTGTATCCAGGACGCGCCTAACCGCGACCGGTCCCGAGTGACACAGACTCTCTCTGTTGTGTTTCATAACAGAGGGAGATTATCCGGCACGGCGTGAGCGGTGCGGCCTTGTTTAGGGAGGTTTAGCGGCCTCGCTGACAAAGAATAGGCCATACGGTATTAGGCATTTCAGGCACAAAAAAACCGCGAAACTTAGCCCCGATGAGGCAATAGTGTTTGTAGATTATCCCCCGAAGTAAACGAATCGACCGGAATTTGGCCGGACTGCATTCGATCAGCTATTCATTCGCTCTAATCAGGGTTGAGGCGGCTGCCAACTTAAGGGCCATAATTACAGAGTCATCTCATCATAACACTCAAAAGAGAATATTTATCATCGTCTGCATGCAGCAACAATATCATTTATATTTCGTTATCATATCGCTATGCCACAACCGATAACACTATGCTTTTACCGTGAGCTCAACGATTTCCTGGCGCAGGACAAACGCGGCAGAGAATTTAGTGTCGACTTTTCAAAAGCCAGGTCTGTCAAAGATCTCATCGAATCCATCGGTATACCGCATCCCGAGATCGACCTGATAATTATCAATAGAGATTCCTCTGTAACGCAATCAGTTGATTTTAGCTACCAGGTTTTAGCCGGCGACCACATCAGTGTTTATCCGGGTCTACATTCGAAGCCAGAGGATTTGAGCATAGAGAATCTACCGATAGCAGCTGAAAGACTTCATCATAACCAGCATCAACCCTTAGCAGAGATCAAATTTGTACTTGATGTGCATCTGGGCAAACTTGCCGCTTACCTGCGTCTGCTGGGTTTCGATACCCTGTATTACAATGACTGCCATGACCTGGAACTCGCAGAACTGTCTGCCAGTGAACAGCGTTTACTGCTCACCTGCGACCTGTTATTGCTGATGCGTAAGCAGGTGAGCTATGGTTACTGCGTGCGTAACAGACAACCGAAACAGCAGTTACTGGAAATATTATCCCACTTTGACTTAACCAGTAAGACCAGACCTTTCACTCGTTGCATGCACTGCAATGGCATAACAAAACCAGTAGACAAACAGCTTATAGAATCACAGTTGTTAGTAAAAATAAAAAAGTACTATGACGAGTTTTTTCAATGTAAATCCTGTAAGAAAATTTACTGGAAAGGCAGTCATTATCAGAAGTTGAAAAAGATGATCGATAACCTCGATATGATAGCCGAGTAAATTTTTCTGCCATTGATCGTTGATTATTCATTGCATGCCTTTATGAGAGTTTAACCGTATCGATATTTCATTTTTTAACTATCCCGGCTAAAAACGAGTCCTAAAAGTAGCTGATTATTAATTGACGTCGGTCAATATATACTCCCCTCTCTGCGTTATTATAATTATGTATTTATAATTATTTATAGGGAGTTTATTCATGGCTATCGCAATAACTGTAAAAAACTTTCTTCAACAAAAATCCGTTAAGTATGATCTGACAACCCATGCACACACCGGCTCTAGTCATGAGACTGCGCAGGCAACATTAGTTAGTGAAGACCATATCGCAAAGGCAGTCATTGTTAAGGATGAATCCGGCTATGCGATGGTGCTGGTTCCTGCGAGCAATTATGTCGAGATGAAACACCTGCGCAAGGAACTCGATCGAGCATTCGAGCTTGTTGCCGAAGATGAATTCGCCAAACTGTTTCCTGACTGCGAGTCTGGCGCCGTGCCACCATTAGGCCCTGCTTACCAGATCGAAACTTTTCTCGATGAAGCGCTAACCAGTCTGGCCAATGTCTATCTAGAAGCCGGCGACCACGAACATCTGCTGCATATCAGTGGCGAAGATTTTAAGACTTTGCTCAGTGGTGTTCGTCACGGCCACTACAGCCATGAAAAGGGCTTTTCTAAGGTTGATGACTACTGAGCCCAGTAATTATCTGCTAGCCAGCAATAACGATATAGAAGCGGCACAACAGCTAGAGATAACAACGATATACTTAATGACAGAGTCATCCAGGAGAAGACAATGCGAAATTAACTCGAAGGAAATGACCAATGGTATGCCCATCTCGATAAAGGGCAGCGCTTTTACGTCATCGCCGTAGATGAAGGAGATGACACAGTTGAAATACAGCATTTTGATGGCTTAATTGAAGAATTAAGCGTTGATGAATGGCGTAGTCTAAATATTGAGCTGAGCGAAGAACCTGAAAACGGGCCAGGAGCCCTCGATATAGCAGAGCAAGATGACCTGGGTACAGGCGTAACTGATACCAGATATAAACAGTCTGCCCGAACACATGACGTCGACAACACTCCCGTCCGGCGTAATCGAAGGTATCAACGACTGGCAACGCCCCGGTTATGGCGGCCCCTGCCCACCCGTTGGACGTCATCGCTATTTCCACAAGCAGTTTGCACTGGATATCGTACTGCAAGGATTAAACGAACCGAACAAAGCCGAAGTAGAAGCAGCCATGCAGGGGCATATCATCAAACAGGCAAAACTGATCGGTACTTGTCAGAAATAGATCTTGCGCGAAGCTCTTTATGAAAATCGTGGCACTAACGGTTTATTTTGATAATTAGTTTTTGGCAAGAAGTCGGTTCAACTTGGATCGGATAGTTTTGATCGGTATAGTTCAAAATCATTGGGGCTAAATACACAGGCAATGATTTTTTCAAATTCGCCTTCAAATTCCTTCATGACATTGATCGCAATATCTGCGGCCTTCTCTTTCGGGTAACCATAAACACCGGTACTGATGCTGGGAAATGCGATGGTTTTAATATCGCCCTGCGCTATGGCAATCTCAAATGAGCGGCGATAACAACTCTCCAGTAATGCCGCTTCATTATTATCTCCGCCATACCAGATTGGACCGACGGTATGGATCACATAACTGGCTGACAGATCAAACCCGGGGGTATTCTTTGCATCACCGGTGTCACATCCGTTTAATAATTTGCACGCTTCAACTAATCGCATACCCGCTGCACGGTGAATAGCGCCATCAACACCGCCACCTCCAAGTAATGAATGATTTGCAGCGTTAACGATGGCATCAACATCAAGTTCGGTAATATCACCCTGAAATATTTCGATCATATCAATCCTCTAAACAGGTTCGTGGCTCTTATGGTTATTAACATCGTAAAAACTCTATCCACCGGTGTAAAAATTACTTCCATCGATGATAGTAGTCTCCATGATTCAACAGCCATGATTCAAACACATTAAGGATTGTAGATGAATGATTGGGATGACGATGATGCGTAGCGCCGGAGTAGCCGATAAACGCGGCGCTTATTTGTCTCTCCTCCCCTGCCCCCGCGTGTACGCCACATGTGTGCGTGACACAGACTCTCTCTTTATGTTTCATAGCAGAGGGAGATTATGCGGCACGGCGTGAGCGGTGCGGGCTTTTTTCAGAGAGAATTTAGCTGAGTCACTGACACCGCATAGGCCATACGTGTTGTTTCCACCAGATTTTACATAAAGTTACTTCCGAAAAAGGCTAAATCGTAGTTTGTAAAAAACTACCATTAACAGCTGTCAAAGATCATGAAATAGGATGATAAAATCAGCAGGCATGCCGCCTTATTTGCTATTGGAATGGGTTCGGCAGCACGTCTGTTTTGTATAGTTGATTCAGTGGATCTGATATTTATCAATAAGACAAGGTCAACGACCCTAAGCCTTTAACTCAATTTCCGTATCTTCCAGGCACAAAAAACCCCATCATTTCTGACAGGGTTCTTTTTAAAAGCGGTTTAAATTAAACAGCTTTTGGTAAGCTTTTTAGCCGTTAAAGCTACTTGCTTGTCGTCAGGATTGCCTGCACTTCAGCAAAGTAAGCCTTACTGTTTTCTACAGATGCTTGAGCTTCGGTTTTTAGCGTTTCAAGGTTAGCCTTAGCTTCTTCAGATTTAACGGTAAGAAAAGAAGTTAGCGCTTCAACGTCTTTAATAGCCGAGAGAGCTGTAAAATCAGCTTGTGCCTTTGCATCTTGCTTCTCAGCAGTAGCTTTCTGAAGTTCGAATGCCTTAGTAAAAGTCGCTGTGTTTAGTTCGATGAGCTTCTGAACAGGAGCACCGAAAGCAGAGAAGTCAGCATTTGGAATATTATTTAACATGATGTGTACCCATATAGAGAAGTAGTTGATGAATTGATAATATATCGCTTAATGCTGCAGTGCAACAATTTTATTTATTATATTGATACTACTTTAGCTAATTACTTGAATTTATTCATAAATTATAATTATTAATTTTTGTGCAGCAGCTCAAAAAAAGCAAAAATCAAGTCAGAATAGAATTGGGGCGTCACTCGTTTTCGAGGCACTTAAAAGCGTTATACTGTTTTTAAAGTAAGAACTTTCATTAGCTTTACATTCAAGGAACGCCTCATGAGCGCATTTGGTAAGGACTTTACATCAGCCCAATCAATTATGCCGTTGTTCAGGTCGGTAACTCTCCCTTTATTAACCATCACTATTAATTTTCGGGGGGATTACCAAAACACCGCCTATGTATAAAAACTCGACGACATTAAGTCGTTAACGTTGACCCCGGAGGCATTTCAATCGGTCTTTCCAGGGCCTTGTCTCAGGTGGGATGACGGGATGATTTCTTCCATAGAACATCCCGTCACACGAGATAATTAATCAGAGCCCTATAAAATTATAGTGCCGCGACAGCTCCATCACTTCGTGGATCGGCAGCCCCTTCATAGACCCCATCTGGACGTTTAACTATGGCGCCGGCGTGTCCCATAGTATCACTGAACGCTTCATCCAAGACCTCTACCACATGCCCGGCTTCTTGAAGCTGATTCACGAGTGCTGGTGAAAAACGATTTTCCAGTTTCAGCGTCGTTGTTTCATCACCCCACGTACGTCCCAATAGCCAACGCGCCGAAGTAATAGCTTCTTGTAATGGACGATGACACATTGCATAACGGCTAAATACAGCGGCCTGGGTCTGTGGCTGACCTTCTCCTCCCATAGTACCGTAGGTCATCACTCGTCCATCTTCAAATGCAGCCATTGCTGGGTTTAAGGTATGAAATGGCTTACGTCCAGGCTCTAGCACTTGCAAATCTGACGGCGTTAAAGAGAAGCTAATACCTCGATTCTGCCAATTAATCCCCGTATCCTGAAGTACCACTCCAGAGCCAAACTCCCAGTAAATACTTTGAATAAAACTAACAGCGACACCCTCATTATCAATGCAACCCATCCAGATAGTATCTCCCGGCTGGGCTGGATCTGGCCATGGTAACGCGGTTGAAGGATCGATCTCTTCGCTCAGCTGTTTTAATACATCCGTTTTTAGAAAATCCATTGGATTTTGAGGTACCCGGCCAGGGTCTGTAACAACTCTATCACGTACACGAAAAGCTCTTTTAGTGGCTTCGATCAGAGTGTGCATATATTCAAAGTCATCAACACTTTTCAAACCAAGCTTATCGACAATCCCAAGGATCATCAGAGAGGCTAGTCCTTGCGTGGGTGGGGGTAAATTATAGACAGTAGAACCCTGCAACTTCACAGATAATGCTGCTACCTGATCAGCTTGATAAGCATTAAGATCTGAACTCCGCAATGGACTACCTAATCGCGCAAATTCATCACCAATGGCCGCTGCTATCTCGCCTCGATAAAAATCATCTAAACCAGCCTTGCTCAAACGCTCTAATGTGTCAGCCAATTTCGATTGCCGCATCAACGATCCAACATCAGGCAGCATTCCGTTCGACATAAAATGATCTTGGAATCCAGGCACATCCTTTAATTGAGATAGCTTCTCAGCCGTTAAACGTGCCTGGCTTTCGGTTACAACAATACCATTACGTGCATGTGAGATAGCTGGCGATAATAAGCGAGTTAGCGGTAAGCGCCCTCCTATTTCAGTTGACACTTTCAAGGCTTCCTGCCAACCGCTGATGGTTCCTGCTGTAGTCAATGCCGCCAACGGTCCTCGCTGAGGAATGGACTCATGACCCGCATAATAGTCCAATGTCGCCCCCGCTGCTGCAGGCCCGGATGCATCAATAGCTATTGGTTCTTGTCCCGGTTTTTTGATCAGCCAAAAACCATCACCACCGATAGAATTCATATGCGGATAGACGGCTGCGATAGTAGCGGCAGCACTCACCATAGCCTCGATAGCATTACCGCCTTCAGCAAGCACATCCCGTCCAGCCTGTGCGGCAAGGTGATGCGGAGCAACCATCATTCCCGATGTAGAATAAACTGTTTTTAACATAAGACTACCTACCGACTAATTTATAAGAGGCCGTAAAACATCTTTAAGGATGTTATCAGGAGAAAAAGCGCAAATAATTGGCGTAAACGTTTAGCGTTAATGGCATGTGCTAAGCGTGCACCAACAGGTGCCATTGCCATCGTGGCGGGGATAATCAGAAACAGACCTATCAGATTTACGTAACCAAGAGAGAAAGGTGGTCTGTTATCAACGTCCAGGCCGTTGATCAAAAATCCGATTGCTCCGGGTAAACTGATGACTAACCCTAATGCGGCACCGGTACCCACCGCTGTATGCATCGGCGTACGAAAAGCACTCAGGACAGGCACGCTTAATGTCCCACCTCCAATACCCATTAATGTCGAAATACCACCGATAAAAAAACCTATGATAGACGTACCGGTTTTGTTAGGTAGTCCATCACCTATCGAAAACCCTTCTTTTTTAAAGGCCATGTTCAACGACACAAGTAAGGCGACAACGGCAAAGACAGCTGTTAAAAATGCCCCGCTCATTAATCCACTTAAAACAACACCACATACCACTCCGACAATAACCCCCGGAATGAGTTGTTGCAGTAAGCCGATGTTTAAACTCCCCCGCCTAAAGTGAGACCGGGAGGAGATAATAGATGTAGGAATAATTGTCGCTAAAGACGTGCCGACCGCGACATGCATACGTATAGCTTCATCAACACCTAAAAAAGTAAACAGATGGTACAAGACAGGGACGATAACAATGCCGCCACCCACACCCAGTAAACCAGCCATTATTCCAGCAATCATGCCGGTTGCCATCAATGAAAGCGCTAAACCCAACAGCCAGCCTGTTGAATAGTCATTAAAAATATCCATCATTATATTTCCAAAGCAGAGTTACCAGCCAATAGCATCCGGTAGCCAAGTCACAAGACCCGGGAAGTTAAACAAAATAACCAACGCGCATAGTTGCAACGCAACAAAAGGCAGTGCTCCTAAGTAGATATCCTTTGTCGATATCCCGGGTGGTACGACACCTTTCAGAAAGAAAAGGGCCCAACCAAAAGGAGGAGTAAGAAAAGACATTTGAAGGTTCATCGCGACTAAAATGGCAAGCCAGACCATATCTGTACCGTAGCTGCTAAAAACAGGCAAGAACATCGGCAGTGCAATATAAGAAATCTCTATCCACTCCAGAAAGAAACCTAAAACAAAGAGAACAGCCATCAAGAACAGAATGGCACCAAACTCTCCGCCAGGCAGCATCTCGAATAAACCATGCACCATCTGCTCACCACCAAGCCCTCTGAAAGCTAAAGAAAAAGGCTGAGCACACAGTAAGATAAAAAACACCATGGCAGATATCGTTAAAGTACCGTGTAATGTTTCTTTCAACAGCTTCCAGTTAAGCCTTCTCACCACAACAGAGATTAAAATAGCGCCCAGCGCGCCCATGGATGCAGCCTCAGTTGGCGCAGCAACCCCACCTACTATTGACCCGAGCACGGCAACAACCAACAGTAACGGCGGGCAAACATTACGCAGCAAGTCTTTAAAAAGTTGAGTTTTACTGGTTAACGCCCGCTCTTCAGCCGGAATAGCGGGGACGAGCTCTGGTTTAAATACGCCTAACAACAACAAATAAAGGATATAAATAACCGCGAGTACTAAACCCGGTATAAAAGCGGCAGCAAACAAAGTACCTACAGACTCTCCAACAATATCTGACAACAGTATCAAGACAAGACTTGGAGGGATAATCTGACCTAACGTACCTGAAGCACAAATAGTCCCACACGCAACGCTTGGGTGATATCCACGGCGCATGAGCACCGGCAGGGTCAATAATCCAACAGTGACCACTGTTGCCCCAACAATACCTGTCGAGGCCCCCATCAACACACCCACCAAAATGATGGCTAACCCCATGCCTCCATTAAGGCCTCCCATCGCCTTACCAATTGTTTCGAGCATATCCTCAGCAACCCGAGACTTTTCGAGCATGACCCCCATAAACACAAATAATGGGATAGCTAACAGGGTGTAATTTGTTACCACACCAAATAGCCGGGCGGGCATTAAATTGAAGAGCATCGGTCCAAAACCTATATACCCTGCAATAAAACCAGAGACCGCTAATGAGATAGCTACAGGGATACCCACAATCATCATAAACAGGAATCCACTGATCATTCCTAAGACGATCCACTCATTGCCAATCATAAAGTATCGCCCCTAGCTGTCTGGAATACTGAATCAGTCGGTTCACGACACTTCAATACCGCTCCCATCATGTCAGCGATGCCTTGAAGAACCAGTAAGCCGAAACCTAACGGAATAAAAGCTTTGAGGAGATAACGCATCGGCAAACCGCCAGGATCAGGAGACCCCTCCTGTAATTGATAGGATTGACCCACGTAATTCATACCTAGCCAGCAGATATAGCCGCCTATTCCGACAGTTACTAGCGCTGTTATAAAGTCCACAACACCCTGCTTGCGTGAAGAAAATTTGTCATAAAGAACATCGACACGAACATCGGCCCGGTGCTTCATCGAATAAGACAGACCCAATAACGCAATGGGAGAAATTAAATGCCATTCAAGCTCTTGAAGGGCGACCGGGCCTATAGAAAATAGGTACCTCAAAATAACATTGGTGGCGACGAGCAAAACGAGGGCCAGCACGCATAAACGTGCCACCCCACCAAAACCCTCAACCACCCCTTCAATAAAATGAATTAGTGATTTCATGTTAAATATCCGTTTAAAGATTTAAAAAGGGTTTTTCGCTAAGAGCCGCCCATGAAGCATGCTTTTTACGAAATGCCATGAAGGACTCATGAACTTTCTTCGTATCGGGATCAGCCGCCGCCATGGTTTCCAACGTATCGAAAGTAGCCTCTTTTAAACGAGTAACAATACTTTGCGGTAATGGTTGGGCAATAACCCCCTCATTTTCAACTAAGTCTGTGAGAGCGTCAGCATTAACAGATTCAGACCAAGACAAACTATCTGTCACTGAAGCCTGAGCGGCTATTTGAACAATCATTTGTAAGTCTTTTGGCAGCGAGTCCCATGTTTTTTTATTTATGAGTAATTCTGTAACATTGGTCGGTTCATGCCAGCCGGTCGTATAGTAATATTTGGCTGCTTTATGCAGCCCCAAGCGGCGATCCTGATATGGACCAACGAACTCAGCTGCATCGATGACCCCTCTTTCTAAGGCCGGAAAAATCTCCCCTCCAGGTAACAAGCGTACCGTCACTCCCAATTCGCTATAAACTTTTCCCGCTAATCCGGGAATACGCATTTTAAGACCTTGCAGGTCAGCAACCGATTCAACCGGTTTTCTGAACCAACCGGTCATTTGTACACCGGTGTTACCCATTGGGAATGCAATTAAGCCATGGGGTTCATACAGCTCATGCCATAACTCCATACCACCGCCATGATAAAGCCAGGCATTCATTCCCTGCGTATTCAATCCGAATGGAACTGTGGTGAAATATTGAGCCGCAGGAATTTTACCAGCCCAGAAATAGGCATTGGCAGCATTCATTTCAATGGTGCCACTGGAAACCGCGTTAAATCCTTCCATTGCAGGAATGAGCTCACCCGCGGCAAAATGTTGAATATTAAGGCGACCGCCTGACATAGCCTCAACCTTTTTACAAAAGTCCATTGGACTGCCCGGGCCTTGCACATAAAAAGGCGAACCCGGGGGGTAAGCATTTGTCATCTTAAAGTTAAAACTATCTTTACCAGCAGCTTGGGTTAAAGAAGGTGTAACGGCAGCCGCTCCGGCCACAGTCGCTACAAGTGCATTACCTAGAAATTCACGCCTGCTATTAGTCATACTTTATGCCCTTTACATTTGAATAAAAAAAGACCGATATGCACCGACCTCATAATCTAGTAAAGCAGGGAGTATGCCAACACCACCAAAAAACAACTAACCTATTGATATTGATGATATTAATTTTAAAGATGTTTAAACTCTATGGAAAAAGAATGCCTGACCAAAAGCAAAGATTTGCTAACAAGAATACCGACAAGGTACAAAAATATGATCATTTCGTGTCATTTGTAATGTAAACGACTACAAAAGTAAGCTATCAAATACCATTTGTTAGATAGCCGATGACAACACAGCCGTTTGTTTAGCCACGCACGCTATGATGCGACCGCACCAAGATAATGCATGGTTTAACACCAAACGACTGTTTATAACCGTGCTCCACCACGTCGATGCTTAACACGCTTCAATAAACTATTACACTCAACAGAGATTACTTCTTGCCGGCCAAATAGGTTTTCTTTGGCGAAAAGGTCAAATGCTTCATAACTGTCCGTAAGCGTATGAATGTGGAGGCTTCTGAGGTCTGTCATGATGTAAAGACTCACCACCTCCTGCTTAGACGCCAACTCTTCGGCCACTTGCTCTATATGTTGCGGAACTATTTTCAGATCAATAAACGTAGAAATAACCTTCCCTAGTTTTTCAGGGTTTACTACAGCAGTAAACTGCTCTATAACCCCGTCATCAACGAGAGCCTGAACCCTGGTTCTGGCATGAGCACGCGAAATATCCAGCTGCCGAGCAATGTCAGCAAACGAAACTCGCGCGTCCTTCGTCAATATATTGAGTAATGCAGCATCTAATTTATTCATCAGAAAGTACCCGTTGTCATTCCTACATTTTAATTTATGAGCCTGTATAAATAGGCGAAAAGCTGAAATATTGTACTTAAATGGATAGCCATCACAATAAGCAGTAATATTCCTATCAGAGTACGGTACAAAAAATAATCCTGGATCTAACGCCACAAGAATTGAGCGAACGGGCTACCCAAGCCTCCTTTGCCGCAGTTAAGCGGCTACTGGAAGCAGGCATATATATCAATAACGATGATGGAAATATGTCGTTAAAAGAATACAAAAAATATACTGAGGGAAAATCCGATTAAGTTTCTTTAACTTAGCTGTAGATGGAATGTAAGATTTGAACTCGGTTACAACTTAGCTTAGGCCAGTATTTCTAAACCTTTTTCCGCCACTAGGTTTAGCAACTTGAGAGAGGGGCCATTGGGCTTCTTAACACCTTGCTCCCACTTCTGTACCGTGGATTTACTGATGTTTAAGTAAGCTGCAAACACACCTTGGCTCGCCTTTAGGCGGGTGCGTATACGCTTAATCTGTACTGCGGAGTATTCTTTCACTGGCGGCAAGCAAAGCGCATCGAACTCACGTAATGTGGTCTCTTTCATAACACCGGCGGCATGCAAGCCTTTAGCGCTATCGTGAACCATATCTAAGATTGATTTATCCATCATTTTCTACCTCGATTAACTCGCCATACTTGATAGCTTCTGTTAATAATTTATCGCTATAACTTAGTAATTCTCTTGCGTAACGTTTCAACGCTTTCAGCTCTTCATCTTTAATATTGGCTCGAACATTTTTAGCAAAACCATATACAAAAAACGCTTTGTTTCCGACCTTGTAGGCGAGTAACGTTCTTACTCCGCCGCTCTTGCCTCTTCCTGCGAGCGCCACGCGCTTTTTTACCACATGTCCGCCCAAGTCGGCATCGACCAAGCCACGCGCCATCTCGTCAACCGCCGCCAACAAGACATCATCACTTAAGCCTTCCTTTGCTGCCCACTTATTGAACGCCTTGTTTTTAAATACTCGCATTGACTTCCCTGAGTGATTAACTGAAGTATAGCACTAAGTGATACAGGGATTCTAGACGTTTTCTCATATCATAAACCCTCTCAAAGCACCCACGGCTCAAGGATATACAAGCCCCTGCTGTCTCAAGCGCTCAATTCCCTTATCCATCAGGAATTCCAGGCATAAAAAGCCGCTGAACTATTAAGTTAGCGGCAAAGGTCTATATCTACTTCATGATGAGAGCTTAAATAAATGCGAATACCTGTCATAGGAGGCAACGCCTCCCATAAAACGATTAAAGGCGTGCTTCTGTTGATTGAGCGGGTACTGCTAACCCTGTCAACGCAACCGTATGGTTATAAGTGCTGACAAGATTGTGGTTAGCATCACCAAAATGCGCTTGAGCCGATACACCCAGATCAGACAGAGGACTGTTAACGGATACAAACCCCTGAGCGGTGGCTACATGGCCAACTGCCAGGTTAGCCTCAACAGACGGTGCAGAGAAGTCACTTAAACCACCGGCAAATGCCTGTGAAGTCAAAAGAGCTGAAGAAAGAAGAGCAGTAGTCAGTAAAGTTTTCATAGTCGTTTCCTTAAATTCGTCAGCGTGTATCGCTGTTTGATGGAGCTACTTTAAAACCCGCAGCTGAAACGAAACTGAAATAAGGAACTATTTTTTAAAAGTTTTTAGTTATATACGATTTTTATGCTTTTGAGCTTCAGCGTGTAATTTTTTAAAAATATCGAAACTTGTAGCGTTGGTTTAATGTTATAGTTTTTATATTATCTAACTCCGAATAGGCTTAATGAAAGGATGGAAGAAATACATAAAGACTTAAAGAGCACAAAGCAAAAAGCCATTATTAATAAAATCATAGCTAAAATTTCTGACGCTCATCCTTCTTTTTATTACCTTTCTACACACGAAGTTGCGGTTGAAATCAAAACCTACATTGATACAACAGGTAACTTATCTAAGGAAGAGCAGGATCTACTTGAAAATTTAGATCATCGTGACATTCAAATGTTACTCAGCTTGCACAACTGACAAATCAGAATCAGTTGGAACAAAGTTATTTCATTAAAACCAAGCTGCTCATGCGTATCTTTAAGTTGAATTTAAACCTTTTCGCTTCGAATCCACGCTAGCCGATGGAATCGGTGCTAACCATGTGCTGCAGCAGACATAAGATTCGCTCTGTGATTCCTGGCCTTTAGTGAGGAGCGCGTAGTAGTGTCTGAGGCACCGTGACTTCAGCTTTTCAGCCCGCTGTGCTTACTATAAACAAGATCCGCCGTGCTGCACGGGGAGCTACGAGATTACCTTGAGCAAGGGTATCCGGAATTAAGCATGGTAACTATTGTTGAAGTGTCCGCCTGATCTTTCAAAAAGTGCCCCATACATTGCGGTTCTCTCTGTACCTAGGTTCCTGTCCGTGAAGATAGAGACTCTTTTTTGTTAGCTTACTTTTTTTGTTACTCTATTTTTGACTTTATTTTTAACAAAAACTGGAATACGACATGACTTCAAAGCTCCCTGATAAAAAGTCTAGCGCCCAAGATATTCAAGCATTCATTGGCAAAGTCAAAAATGCTCCGCCGGTCACTAGTGTAGACAAAGGCAGATTAATATTTGCAATGGATGCCACAGCGAGTCGTGAGCACTGTTGGGATATGGCTAGTCAACAGCATGCGGCCATGTTTGCCGAAGCAGATAAGGTGAGTGCGCTTAATGTGCAGCTTTGTTATTACCGGGGTTTTGGAGAGTTCAAAGCGCTTCCCTGGGCAAGCGGCGCAGATGAAATCAAAAAATCCTTACTTTCGGTACGCTGCCTGGCCGGAAAAACCCAGATTGCAAAAGTGTTATCGCATGCATTGAGTGAAACTCGCGCAAGCAAAGTAAACGCACTGGTATTTGTCGGTGATTGTGTTGAAGAAAACCCGGATGCACTCGGCGCCTTGGCAGGTCAGTTGGGAATACTAAATCTACCTTTATTTGTTTTTCAGGAAGGAAACAATCCAGAGGTAGGAAGTATCTTCTCACAGCTGGCGACATTGAGCGGAGGCGCACATTGCCAGTTTGATCAAGGCAGTGCCAGACAGTTAGGTCAGTTGTTAGCCGCGGTTGCGGTATATGCAACGGGCGGCAAATCTGCTTTGAAAAGTAATTTGTTGAGTAAGGATGCGAGCGTGCGACGGTTATTACAGCAATTAAAGTAGTCGTGATTAGAAAGCTGTAAACAATTCAACTGATACCTCAAACAAGTGAATACTTTATGTCCAGACTTGCCGTTTTAGTAGCGGTTATCATCATCGGCTATATCACAGTACGATATATTCGAGCCCTGAAACCGGAACAAAGAAAGAAAGCCAGTGCGAAAGCCGGTGCGGTCGCGCTGATTACGCTACTGCTCTTGCTAACGATCACGGGAAAGCTTCATGTTTTGGCAGCGCTGGGAGCAGGTTTAATGATATTTGCCAAACGCTTGTTTCCATTGCTACGTTATTTTCCGTTTTTAAAAGGGCTTTACCAGAAGGCCAAAACTACGCAGAGCTCGGGCTCATCGCAGCGTTCTACGGTTGAAACCAGCTTACTAAAAATGACCCTTGATCACGAAAGTGGCAATTTGGATGGTGAATTACTGGCGACTGATAACAAGGGAAAATATCTGTCTGAATTAAGTCTGTCAGAATTAATCTCTCTCTATGGCCTGGCAGAAAAGCAATATCCGGATTCGATCCAAGTCTTGGCTGCCTATCTTGATCGCGAGCATGGTTCTGACTGGCGCGAAGCTGCCAATGCCGGAAGCTATTCTGGAGAGAGTGGACAAAACTCTCGCGGAAGCGATAGCGTTGAGATGACTGCAAGTGAAGCTTATGCTGTGCTGGGCCTTAATCAAAATGCAACGAAAGAAGAAGTCATTGCAGCGCACCGCAAATTAATGCAAAAACTCCATCCAGATCGAGGTGGCAGCAATTACCTGGCAGCAAAAGTAAATCAGGCGAAGGCTTTGCTCCTGAGCCGCAATGGCAAGTAACCGCAGGACGCTCATGTTTTTATATTCCTTATTGCCTATTTGGGGCGACCGCAGCATTCGGAAATTATTACACGCAAAGCTTTGAACCTCAGTGGGTGCAGCCGCCAGCCTTCACCTTTACATCACTGATATCGATACACTTTGGCAACAGGCGCTAGATTCTGGTGCATCCTCTGTTATAGGCGTCCAAGATTGAAAATTTGTCTGAAGATGAGCTGGCCACCCGCGCAAAGGAAGACTTTGCCGGCTGATAGAGATGTTTTATTCTGCATAAAAGCACAGCTCCAGGATGAGCTGTGCCATCGAACACTTAAAAATCTCTGCGTCTGATCCATTGATTTAAAGCAGCGGGCAGTCCGCCAACGAGTGTCGCTGCTGCCTATCAGTTGCGAAAATTCACGACGAGCAGCTGTAATACGACAAGCCACCAACCTCGCTGAACTCAGGCGGCTGCAGCCTATAGTATTTCTCCTCCACCTCTTTCGATTGCTCAGCGTATGGTTGCGTCATGACGTCCTGCAGCTCCCGAACCAGAGAGTAGTCCCCCGCCGCCGCTTGCTGATACGCAGGCACAACGCACCACTCTCGCCAACGGTATTTTGGATTGACGAGTTTCATCTGCCGAGAGAGCTCCTCGCGGGAGCGACGCCCGGCAGCATTAGCGCTGATAAGTGATCTCCATTGTGTCAGCCACGCTGACCAGCGTTTGTCCATCCCTTCGGAGTCTGCTGCATACGACGATTGCTTGTAGAAGCTTTTCTGGAGTGGGCCAATGTCATCCGGTACTCCCGAAAGTTCGCGAAAGAAGATGGTGTAATCAACGGGCGCTTGCAGCAAGAGTGTTCCGAGTTCACTGAACAATCCCGCGTCAAAAGTGTCTAGTCCGAGTTTGGCAGCCCACATCTCTTCCATTTTCGTTTGCATCACTTCGGCAAAGCCGCTTCGAATCTCGTCGAGCTGTTGCAGAGAGTCCTGATGCGACGCCAGCAACGGCCGCAATGCCGCCCAAAACATGTGAAAGTTACGTTCCGCTGCCACAGGTTGGTTGAGGAACGAGAAGTGCTGTCCGCCACCCGTCCATGGTTGATATTGCGGGTCGAACACATCGCAAAAGCCGAACGGACCGTAGTCGAGCGTGAAACCTCCGGCCGCGCAATTATCGCTGTTAAAATTGCCCTGGCAGTAGCCGACGCGGATCCAGTTTGCCACAAGCGACGTAAGGCGGCTGCGGAACTCACGTGCCAGCAACACCACTTTTTCGGCGGTGGTGAGTGTCGTGTCGATGACATCAGCGTACTCACGATCGATCAAGTGCAACACAAGCATCTCGAGTTCTTGCATCGCTTCGGGATGTTCCTGCTTACGGGCACGGCGAGCGAAAAGTTCGAGTTGACCAACCCGAATGAACGACGGTGCGACGCGCGTCGAGATGGCGACGGCCTCAGATATCATTATGTCGGGATCCTGCAAGCGCGAGCCCTCTGAGTACCACGGCCGCTTGACCCTCTCCGTTTTAGAAACGTACAAACTCAGCGACCGTGAGGTTGGCACGCCGAGCGCGTGCATATGCTCCTGTGCCAGAAACTCCCGGACACTTGAGCGCAGGACAGCGCGACCATCCGCGCCGCGACAGTATGGCGTCCGGCCGCCACCTTTGAGCTGCATTTCCCAGCGTCGCCCCTTGATGACGGCTTCAAGTATCGAAACGGCACGACCGTCGCCGTATCCGTTGCCGGTACGGAACGGGCACTGCTGGTAGTATTCGGTGCCGAAGATGGAAAGTGCGTAGCCAGTCGCCCAACCGACCTTACGCATCGGCGCAGGCACCTGCGAGAGATCGCCAGAGAACATCCGGACGAACTCCTCCGACTGCGCAAGGCTGTCGGCAAAACCCAGTTCGCGAAAAAAATCTTTACTGTGCGCGACGTACTCGGGGTCTTGAATTGGCGTGGGATGGACGGGTACATAGTGGCCCGAGAAGACCTGACGCGGCGCGTGGTCGGCTCCGTTAGCTTTCGCGTCAGGATCGGCGTTGAGCGTATCCATAAGCGAGTAGTTTGCCAACGTGGCGAGATCGTCGAGCGTCGCCACGGTTGGCGAGACTTCCTCAGACAGTCGATTAATCATAGGGGCTCCTTATGACACGGGTAGTACGGCTGCGTCCCCGCTATTGCAACATAATTACATTCTGCTGATAAAGGGGACAGATTTATTTATTCAAAAAAACACATCTGCACTCGTCTGTTTTGAGTGGTTCACCTTTAAGAGGTTCATTTAACGTGATTTCGTATTTTATTGACAGGCGATTGTCATGGATAGTGTGGGGTTCTATTTGGGTATAGGCAAAATGAACTGAGCGTGGCGCAGTTTAAATCGTTTGTACCGTTGGACTTCAAACCCCGTATTAGGCAGAAACTGGAGAATACTGCTGGCCACGAGCTTTGCGTAGGATATTTTCCGTTTCCCCTGTCTACCCCTGCTTGGGGTTACGCGGGTAGTACCGTTCGGGCTGCCGGTCGATATGGCTAAAGAAACGGGTGTCCTTATAAGGCATCTTCATAAACCCAGCTACCCCCAACCCCCGTATCTGCGGTATCGCCGACATGATCTGCTGCAAACAGGTTGAAAACTCAGCCTCCTGCTCCGGGTTGAGCAGTTTGAACTGGCTGTGGATCTTAAGATGCAGCTCCATGCTTTCGAAGATGATCAAGCCCGTGTGGTGAAGCCGGTTCAGCTGCTTGATGGCAGCAATAATCGTGGCCGGTAACTCCAGGTTCTCTTCCGGATCACGGCCATCCTCGAAATAGGAGTGCAGCCGGCTCTTTTCCTCCAGATCCGGTACCGCCGCCACCTCGTAGGGGATCCGCTGCCCGGGCGCTGGGATAAACTCCTGCTCGCTGTTTTCGCGCTCCACATGCAAAGTGCAGCGGGCGTCGAACAGGCAACTCTTGAATATCCCCTTACGGTAGACAGCGCGCGCCAGGTTAACCAGATTATTGACGGTCGCCACAAAGGCTTCCTGCTGCTCAGGGTTGTACAGATTAAGACTGGAATCGATATATACCCCTTCGGCTTCCCAGCGCACCGCCAGGCCGCCGACCACGGGGAACTTACCCAACCGGCTTACCGCCGCCAGAAAGGCCTTTTCGGTATCCCCCATCCCATGAAGGAAGTTCTTGTAGTAGCGATCGAACTGGACATCATCGATATCCATAGTCTGGTTATCTACGCCCCCCTCCTTCAAGAACGCTTTACGTGAGCTGTACACCACCGAGTCCATGACCCTTGTCTGCGGCTGCACCCAGACAGGCACTAGCGGCTGCAACGGGACCTTAGGCAGCTCGATCAGCATCAATCGACTGATCGATGGCATATTCCGCAACCAATAATCACCCGCTTGATTTCGTACCCCTGGATCTGTATCGAGAAGCCGGTCCATGATCCGTGCCAACTCCTGCGGCAGCCCCAGCGAAGTGGCGGGTATGGCATGGTGGCCGAAGCGGCTCGACTGTCCCGAAGCCAGCGCATAGAGGGTTCCTGCCGCCCCCTGCTCGTCAAACCGGGGGGTAGAAAGGCCACCATTGAGCTGTTCATCGCCGATAAAGTAGACGTCACCGAGACGGGCGTTGCTGTGCTGCAGGTCGTCCGACATCAACTCCATTACATTGACACTAACGTGCTGATAATTTTCATCGAGCTGGGCGAACACCGATGAGCCCCAATCAATCAGGCCGATCTGTTCGGTGAGCGGGTCGAAGACGATATTCGAAGGTTTGATATCTCCGTGTACCAGTGGCCGCTGGGATCGTACCGAGGCACCGCGCAGGGCGCGCAGGATATCGGCCAGCTGCGCAGCGATATGCACCAGCAACCGTGGCGAAAGAGGGCCGCGCTGCAGCACAAACTTTTCCAGATCCAGCCCCGGCACCCGCTCCATCACCATGATCGCCTGACGACCAATGCGCTGAAACTCGATCAGCTTGGGCACCAGGGGATGATCCACCTGAGACAGTAGGAAAGCCTCGTCCTCCAACCGGTCCTGCACATGTTGCGGCAGAGTGATGCGAGAAAACTTAAACACCAACTGCCGTCCCTCGCGGTCGACTCCGCCAAACACAAAGCCGAAGGCGCCCTTGCCGATCATCTCGGTATCGCGATAGCCCAGCTGTTCCAGCTGTTCCTGACAGAGCCGGAACCAGCCCTTGAGCTTGCGCGCATCATTATGACTGAGCAGGTAGATCGACTGCTCTTCGGGGATGTAAAACTTCTGGAGATTCGGTTTATTCATAGCGACTATGTACTCCAATAAACGCAAGGAGAGCAAACTCCCCTTTTCACTAACCCACTACACACCCCATTAGGCGAGGCCAGGCCGCTATGACAGATCGAGCAACATTAAGGAAGGATCTTCAAGATACGACTGCCACAGCAGGCTGAAGCGTGCGATGGTACCGCCGTCGATAATCCGGTGATCGCCGGACCAGCTGATATTCATCAGCGAGCGCGCCACCACATCGCCGCTGGCATTAAATCGTGGCAGGGTCTGGGTCTTACCCAAGGCCACGATCGCCACTTCCGGCGGGTTGACCACCGGCGAGGCGTAGGTCCCGCCCAGCGCTCCGATGTTGGAGATACTGATGGTACCCCCCTGTAGATCCGCCGGAGATACCCGTCCCGCACGTGCCGCCTCGGCCAGACGGGTGACTTCCTGAGCGATCTGGAGAATACTCAGCGTCTCTACCTTCTTGATATTGGGTACCATCAGGCCCAGCTTGGAATCCACCGCCATGCCGATATTGCAGTGTGGCTGGTAGTGGATCTCGGTACAGTCGGCGTTAACCTGGCTGTTGAGGATCGGAAACTTCTGAATCGCCAGCGCCATCGCCTTCATGATAAAGGGCATCAACGTCAGCCGAATCCCCTGTTGCTCCGCCTTGATCTTCAGCTGAGTCCGCAGCGCCAGCAACGCCGTGACATCGACTTCATCACCGTAGGTAAAGTGAGGAATAGTCGAAGATGACAGGGTCATCTGTCGCGCCATTGCCGCTTTTATGCCACGAATCTTTTCGACCCTGATCTCTGCAGACGCCGCTGTCGCAGGAGCAACTGTAGCAAGCGTTGCTGTCGTAGCGTCAACTGAGCCCGCGGCTTGTTCAGCACTTTGCTGAAAACGCAGAATATCCTCTTTGAAAATCCGGCCATTCTTTCCGCTGCCGGGAACCTGACGGATATCTATATCGAACTCACGGGCAATACGCCGTACCGCAGGGCTCGCCAGTGCCTTCCCCTTAACACTGTCTGCAGCAGAGTTGATAGACGCAGCAACGGCTGCCGCTGGTGCCGCTGGTGCCGCTGGTGTAACACTAGGTGTGGAAACCGAGGTGACCGGTGCGGTCGCAACTGCAGCATCATCGGGCAGCAACGCGAATAGCGGCCCGTGTACCTTCGCCACCTCGCCTTGGGCAAAATAGAGTTTGGTCACCACACCGGCTCGGGGTGCAGGGATCTGCACCAGTGCCTTGTCGGTCATCACATCAACCACCGGCTGATCCTCCTCAAGCCGATCGCCTACGGCCACCATCCACTCGACCACCTCACACTCGATGATCCCCTCGCCGATATCCGGCAAGATAAAATCAATGGTGGCGGCTGCTGTGCTTGCCTGCGTAGCGGCAGCAGCTGTCTGAGACTGAACCGCGGCAACAGCGGCTGGATCCATAGCCGGACTGACAGGGACACTCGCAACAGAATCGCCCTCCTCATCCAGATCCACCGCAAACAGCGGCGAATGTACCTTGGCGGTGTCGCCCTGTTTGTAGTATAGCTTGGTGACCAGACCCGCGTGCGGCGCCGGAATCTGCACCAGCGCCTTATCGGTCATTACATCAGCAACAGGCTGATCCTCTTCGATCCGATCACCTTCTTTGATTAGCCACTCGACCAGCTCGCACTCAACTATCCCTTCGCCGATATCCGGCAGAATAAAATCCTTAATCATCGTCCCGTCCCCCCTAAAAATTAACGCTGCTTTTAATCGCCTCAAAGATCTTCCACTGGTCCGGGATATACTCCTTTTCCAGCGCCAGCGGATAGGGCACATCGAGCCCTGCCACGCGCGCGATCGGCGATTCGAGGTGGAGGAAACACTGCTCCTGAATGGTCGTTGCGATCTCGCCGGCAAAGCCTCCGGTGACGGGTGCTTCATGGCTGATCAGCAAGCGGCCGGTTTTCTTTACTGACGCAGCCACGGTTTCAACGTCCCAGGGCAAAATGGTACGCAGGTCGATCAGTTCGCAGGAGATGCCCTCCTTATCTGCCAACTCAGCGGCCAGCTCCAGATATTCCATCTGCGCGCCCCAAGCCAGCAGGGTAATATCGCTGCCTTCACGCACCACCTCGGCCTTGCCCAACGGCAGTTCATAATCCTCCTCCGGCACCTCGCCCACCGAAGCACGATAGATCCGTTTGGGCTCAAAGAAGATCACCGGATTGGCATCACGAATCGACGCCAGCAACAGTCCTTTGGCCTGGTGCGGGTTACGCGGCACCACCACCTTCAGACCCGGAGTGTGAGCAAAATAAGCTTCGGGCGACTGGGAGTGATAATGCCCCCCGGCTATACCGCCGCCGTAAGGGGTCCGAATAGTCAGTCCACCGACGTTAAATAAATTACCGGAACGGTAGCGAAACTTGGCCGCTTCGTTCACGATCTGATCAAATGCGGGAAAGATATAATCGGCGAACTGGATCTCGGCGACAGCCACCGATCCCTGAGACGCAAGACCGTTGGCAAAACCGATAATGCCCTGCTCGACCAGCGGAGTGTTAAAGCAGCGCGCGCGGCCATATTTTTCCTGCAGATGACTGGTGGCACGGAACACACCGCCAAACACACCCACGTCTTCACCAAAACAGACCACCCGCTCATTGGCGGCCATGGCGATATCCAGAGCGTTGTTGACCGCCTGCAACAGATTCATTTTAGCCACGTTTCACCCCCTCAGGATCATCAAGTTGAACAGCAGATTTGGGGTAGACCTCAGGGTAAAGCCGGATATGCGCTTTAAGGTCCCGCAGCTGCTGCTGCAGATGGGGCGGCGGTGTATCGTAGACATCGGTAATCATCTCGTCGATATGCGGCCGGGCCACCTTCTCGGCTTTCTTCATCGCCGCCATGACGGCCTGACGATCGGCTTCAAACAGCGCTTTATCTTCTTCTTCGCTCCACCAGCCTTGCTGCAGCATCCAGTTTTTCATCCGCAACAACGGATCCAGGTCGCGCCACTTGGCCTCTTCCGCATTGCTGCGATAACCCGAGGGATCGTCCGAAGAGGAGTGTGCCGCCAAGCGGTAGCTCATCGACTCGATCAATACCGGTTCATTCTGTTCGACCGCGATCTTACGTGCCTGGCGGGTCGCTTCGAGCACCGCCAGAATATCGTTGCCGTCGACCCGGATGGTATGCATGCCGTAGCCGATCCCGCGCGGGGCGATACCGTCACCAGCAAACTGCTCGCTGGCAGGTGTAGAGATCGCATAACCGTTGTTGCGGCACAGGAAAATTGCAGGGACTTTAAGCACCGCAGCCATATTCAGAGCTGCGTGAAAATCGCCTTCCGAGGCAGCGCCTTCACCAAACACCGCCACGGTGCAGTGGCCTTCACCCGCCAGCTTCTGGCCATAGGCATAACCGGTCGCCTGCGGCAGCTGAGTCGCCAGCGTCGAGGAGATAGTCATAAAATGGAGTTTTTCAGAACCGTAGTGGATCGGCATCTGCCGACCCTTGCCGTAATCCAGCGCATTGCTGAACAGCTGGTTCATGAACTCATCCAGGGTAAAACCGCGATACACCAGCGCGCCCTGCTCGCGGTACTGAGTCATAATCATGTCCTGATCATCAAGTGCGGCGGCAAAACCAACCGTGGTCGCTTCTTCGCCGGTCGATTGCATATAGAAGCTCAGGCGACCCTGGCGTTGCGAGGCAAGGCCTCGCTCATCGAGCATGCGGGTTCGCACCATGCTGGAATAAATACGTAGCGCCAATGGCTGATCGACCTCGGGTGCCTGGGCATTTTTGTAAAGGGTGCCATCCTGTTTCAACACTTTGTAGGTGGGGATCTTAAGGGCGTCGCTATGGATAAGCCGGGGCTTATAGATAGCGCTGTCTTTGATGTCCGTATTCATAACATACTCTTATTTTTATTAATGGATAAACGTAGAGTCTGTCCCGTAGGAAATGCTCCGAATCCGCTTAACCCCTAATGATTATTAGGCGTGAAGCTCTTGGCACATGCAGACATTAGTAGTGTACTGAGGCTACCAGAAAACTACTGCGCTCGGTAACTTTTCCGACAGACTCGTTAGTTCAATCAACGTCGGCATTTTTAATCACCGACTTACCGATTGGATTTCGCCTGAGGCTGAGCGCAATGACGCTAATATTAGCATCCCCAGTAGAGGCTGAAAAATCAGCCTTTTGATCCTACTCGACCAGTAATTATCAATCGAAATCGAAGCGTCTTTCGTTGCACATCCGCTTAGCCTTTTACCGGAATTACGGGGACAGAATTACGGGGACAGTTTACTTAACTGGCCTGCCTTTAGCAGAATTACGGGGACAGTTTACTTAACTGGCCTGCCTTTAGGCCCAGACTGCCCTCCAGGTAAAATATGCTACGCCTGTCGCTCAAGCTTACCCAAAAAATCATTTTTACCGCCAGGCTGGCTTTGTGTTCGGGAGTCGCCACCAGATGTACGTGATTTAGCATGAGCCTACATCTATGTAAGCCTGCTCTTTGCATTGCACAACAGAGAAATATAAGCCTGCGAATCACCCTCTATGAAAAAGGTTTCCTGGCGACAGTTTGCGTATTGGGTATACGGTGTGCGTAGTTTGGAATCCACTCAATAGCCATCCTAGCCATTTTCTGGCTTCTTTTGTTTAGCACATCCTTGTCGAATATAGTTTATTGCACCAGCGCCGATGAAATAAGTAAACTGTCCCCGGAATCCAACGATGAAATAAGTAAACTGTCCCCGGAATCCAAAACACGATATATGGAGGTTCGGCGAGGGTTGAGCAGGCGTCTTATAGACGTTCCACCGAATATGCTCCCGTTTTAATCGGTGGAAAATGCTTCCAGCAACCGCATTATTCTGGCAGTTCCCTCCACGGATGAAGCATCTTATGACACCTCTAAACAATTAACGAACGCCTCCATTGCAGAGTTCATCCGGTAATCCTTCCTTTTTCAGGGGGTTATACGGGGACACTGTCACAGTCTGTCTCCACCGTAACTCTTAGGAGGTAACGAGGAAAGCTATCAGGCCAAGAGGAATAGAACGGGGGCACTGACGCACAATAGAACTATTGGGCTTCAAACTTCACTTACTAATCAGATACAAAAAAGCGGTCATAGTGACCGCTAAACATGACCAAAACCGGATGGCTTTGTGGAAGTGAACTGCTTCATAGGGTTAGTGAAGCAGTTCAGACTGCCATTAGGTCAGGATGAAATTTTTACTTCTGCAGGCACTAAGACTTCATCGTTTTCTGTTTCAGGCTGCGGTGGTGTGAGGTTATATACCACACCGTTAGCTTCATCATTGAATCCTTTCACCAATGATGCACACATAAACAGAAGTATTACCGAGAAAGGTAGTGCTGCGGCAACAGATGCTGTCTGCAGGGCTTTAAGGCCACCGGCCAACAGTAATGCTGCTGAAACTGCACCTAAACCAAGACCCCAGATAACACGGAAGCGTTGCGGTGGGTTTTTGTTACCCATGGATAGAATCGTACAAATAACTAACGTACCTGAATCTGCTGAAGTCACAAACCAGGTGATTATCATGAAGGTTGCCAACGCGGCCATCGGCCAGGTTAGTGCTTCCACACCAATGGATTCAATGGTTTTGTATAGCGCAAGAGTCATATCGTTATTAACGGCATCTACAATACCGCCAGCACCGTATAGCTCAATATGCAGTGCAGTACCCCCGAAGATTACAATCCATAGGAAACCGCCCAATGGTGGGATAGTCAGGGCTGTTAGCAAGAACTGACGTATAGTACGGCCACGAGAGATACGCGCAATAAACATACCTACCAGGGGTCCCCAAGACAACCACCATCCCCAGTAAAACATAGTCCACCACCCCTGCCATTGACCTTCTGGATTCGGGTCTGTCCAAAGCCCCATAGGTATCAGGTTCCACATGTAATCACCAACGCTGGTCGTAAACAGACCCAGTAGGAATACCGTTGGACCGGCGAACAGGAAGAACAAAATCAGAATCGCACTGATGCGAATATTCCAGATACTGAGGAACTTTATGCCTTTCTCAACGCCGGATACTGCAGACATGGTGCCGATAACAGAAATGATAGCGATGAGAATCACTTGGGTAGTTGTTGATATCTCGACATCGAACAGGTAGTTCAGCCCAGCATTCATTTGAGACACACCCAACCCCAGCGTTGTTGCAGTGCCAAACAAGGTACTGAAAATTGCCAGAAGGTCTACTGCATGTCCTATAGGTCCATAAATACGATCACCTAGTATAGGGTAGAGGGCAGAGCGAACAGTCAGTGGTAAGCCTCGGCGATAAGCAAAGTAGGCTAACGTTAGACCAACAATAATATAGATGGCCCAGCCATGCAGACCCCAATGGAATAGCGTGATTCGCATGGCCATCTGAGCCGCTTCAGCGGTACCTGCGGTAATGCCTGCCATGTCCATAAACGGGTTGCCCTGAAAATGAAACACAGGCTCCGCTATACTCCAAAATAGAATTCCAGTTCCTATAGCGCAGCTGAATAGCATGGAAAACCAAGTGACGAAGCCGAACTCTGGCTTTTCATGATCCGCACCTAGACGTAAGCTGCCGAAGCGGCTGAAAGCCACCCAGATAGAGAAGAACAACACCAGAGTGACTACAGTAATGTAGTACCAGCTCAAGGTTGTTTGAATCCAACCTTTGACATCGTTATAGATTCCATTCGCGAAATCTACATTCAGAATGGTGAACAGCACAAAGGCCAGTACCATCGCTTTGGAAGCAATTCCCATAAAGGGGTTTGCCCCGTGGAATAACCCCTTATCGGCTATCATCTTTTTGGGCTGCATAGAGCATGCTCCCTTCTTATTTTCTGTTGGTTGGTGTTTGTAAGTCTTCTCTGTTTAGAGGGAAAAGACCAACAAGTAAGCGCAGAGCAAAACTGCTTGTATTACGGTATACCATATTACAATAGAATTTCAAACTATTAACGCCATAATCTTGTTGGTGCGGATTGCCTGAATATCAAAAACTTTATTAAGTTGACAGGCTCATTGATAAGCTGCTGTTATACTGTCCAGGAAGGTAAGTGTTGACGCACAATGGGAAAGTAAAGAGAGACTACAAAAGTACTTGCGCCCCTCTGTTCTATTTTAGTTGTCTCCTTGGGATGCATCCAGTGATGCTAGATATCACCCATACAAATATATTTAATCTCTAAATAGTCATCCATGCCATATTTGGAGCCTTCTCGGCCTTGGCCTGATTCTTTGACGCCGCCGAAAGGGATGATTTCAGAACTGATGGCGACTTCGTTAACGCCTACCATACCGTAGTCAATGGCTTCAGAAACACGCCAGATACGTGATACATCCTTAGTAAATATATAAGAAGCCAGGCCGAATTCTGTGTCGTTGGCCATGGCGATTGCCTCGTCTTCAGTGCTGAACCTGAAGATAGGTGCCACAGGGCCAAAAATTTCTTCTTTGGCAATACGCATATCGCTGCTGAGGTTTGATAATACTGTTGGCTGATAGAAAGCATCGCCTAATATATCAATCTGCCCTCCTGTCGTTACGTTGGCACCTTTCGATAGTGCATCAACGACAAGTGAGTGAACATTTGCCGCTGCTTTCGTTGTAATTAGAGGGCCGATAGTTGTAGCGCTAGCAAAACCATTACCCAGCGTAAACTCGTTTACTTTAGCCGTGAATTTTTCAACGAAGGTATCGTAAATAGTATCTTGAACGATAATACGGTTGGCACAAATACAGGTTTGGCCTGCATTGCGGTATTTAGCCGAAATAGCACCGGCAACGGCTTTATCTAAGTCTGCATCGTCGAACACTAATACCGGTGCATTACCCCCGAGTTCCATTGATGTGCGCTTAACCGTCTGTGCACATTGCTGCATTAGCAACTTGCCTACTGGGGTCGAACCGGTAAAGGTAAACTTCTTAACAATAGGGTTTGACGTGAGTTCTGCACCAATGTCAGCTGCCGCCATGCCGGTAACGACATTAAATAAGCCTGCAGGAATACCGGCGCGACCGGCAAGTTCTGCTAATGCTAATGCAGAGAGAGGCGTTTCCGCTGCAGGCTTTACGACGATGGCACAACCTACCGATAATGCGGGCGCTGCTTTGCGAGTAATCATCGCATTGGGAAAGTTCCAAGGAGTTACTGCAGCAACAACACCGATGGGCTGTTTGATAACAATAGAACGGCGGTTTGTCGTCGTATTTGGAATTACATCACCATACACACGCTTTCCTTCTTCAGCGAACCATTCAACAAAGGATGCACCGTAGGCTACTTCACCTTTGGACTCAGCTAATACTTTACCCTGTTCTGCCGTCATAATAATGGCCAAATCATCCTGATTTTCCATTATTAAATCAAACCACTTTCTTAATAAAATAGAACGCTCTTTCGCTGTCTTTTTTTTCCAAGACTGCATTGCCTGGTCAGCAGCGTCGATAGCTCGACGCGTTTCAGCCGCACCCAGATCAGCAACTTGGGCTATTACTGCACCACTAGAGGGATCAGTTACAGCAAAAGTTTTTCCCGAGTCAGCCTGAACCCACTGACCATTAATATAAGACTGTGTTTTCAATAATGAAGTATCTTTCAAATTTGAAATTGACATATTTTTCTTCTACCCGTTAACAATTGTGAGGGATTGGCGGCCATTTTATGGGTGTAAAAGTGACCATGGGCTCAATACTACAAAGCCTTTATATAAGGCGACGAAGATCCGTGAGGCAGTATTCTGCCTCAATAAAACTTAATAAAAAAATTAACTAAATACGGCTAGACGCATGACAGGTGCTTCGATGTACGTGCCAGGGGTTCAAGCTTTTATGTATTATAAAAGCTCGAGTTCTTCCAGAACGTTTCTAGCGATTCTGAAGCACTCAACCCCTTGAGGTACGCCACAGTAAATAGCGATGGCGTGAATAGTGGCTCGAATTTCTTCGACAGAGACACCATTGGTGATGGCTCCGCGAAGATGGAGTTCCCATTCGTGCATTTTACCCAGTGCCGCAATCATCGTGAGGTTCATCAGTGAGCGAGTTTTCATATCAATGGTGTCATCACCCCAGCCAAACCCCCAACACCATTCGGTCATTGCCTCTTGGAAAGGTAAGTTAAAAGCATCTGCCTTGGCCAAATTATTAGTGACATAATCGTCACCTAAAGTGGCCTTACGTTTACTTATACCTAATTCAAACAGTGCTTTATTCATTGTATTCCTTCCGTTATATCAATTTAGATGCGATGTCCGCGGCTTCCCTAAGATGCTTCATGCAAATTGCTTCTGCGCGCACGGTGTCCTGCTGTTCGATTGCATCAATAATGTTTCTTAAATTTTCAGGGCCTTTTGTCTTACGCCCTACCGAACTTAATGTCAGTGCACGTAATCTGGAAATACGAGCGTTCAAGCGTTCAACTAAATCCCAAGCGACATGTTTACCACCGGTGGTAAAAATAAGTTTATAAAACTCAGTCGTTAGTTTTAATGCCTGCATTACGTCTTCTTTTTGAAGACAGCTCGCAATCTCATTGCACAGCAGGCGTAGCTCAGCGATAACTGCCTTATTTGCATTCAATGCACAACTGCGAACGGCTGAACACTCCAGCATTATGCGAATCTCATAAATCTCTTTAATCTCATCACTACTGATCGTCGCGACAACAAAGCCTGCATTAGGTACACCGATAATGAGGCGCTCACTTTCCAAATGCCTGATGCATTCACGTACTACTGTACGACTCACTCCCATACTTTCACATAGACTACGTTCAACTAAGCGCTCGCCAGGCTTAAATACATCACTGGTGATCGCATCGCGCAGTGATTCTAAAGCATTCGCTTTTAACGTTTTTGGTCTATCTACCTTTAGCATATTGTCCATGATCCCATTGTTTAAACTGGTAAGTGCTCACTATCTAAAGCAGGAGCATCAAGGAATCCAGATTACTATATTTTCTAACGTTTTGTTGCATGCAGCAAGATTATATGATTGTATACCATAATACAATAAACGATCTTAATTCTCTAAGAGAGTATGAAATGAAGCCTGAAATTAGAAAAATCGTCTGTTTTGAAGAAGAAACCTTAATCGAAGGTTTTAAAGAAGCGCAAACTCCTCTGCGAATGTTTGCGGTTGCTGCAGTGATCAAAAATCCGTGGGCTGGTAAATTTGTAGAGAATTTACGCCCTGAAATACTGGCTTACGGTCCGATTTTGGGGCAAATACTGACTGACAAAATCAGTGCGATGGCCGGTGGTGCAACGAATATAGAAGCTTTCGGTAAAGCGGCAGTGGTTGGCCAGAATGGCGAGATAGAACACGCTTCAGCACTAATCCATACACTTCACTTCGGTAATATCTTTCGCGAAGCGGTACAGGCGAAGTCATTTTTATCGTTCACCAATACGCGTGGTCCTGCGAATGCGCCTATCTCGATTCCTATGATGGACAAGAATGATGGCGGCCGCCGCTCCCATTATCTGACATTGCAATTCAATATCTCTGATGCCCCAGGTCCTGATGAAGTCGTCATCGTATTAGGGGGAGCAACGGGTGGACGACCTCACCATAGAATCGGTGATAGATATCAGGAACTAAAGGAGTTGGGTCATGACGTTGAAAACCCAGCAGCGGTATAAGTCAGCAAACGGGCTTGCATACTTCAAGACCGGCACAGGCGCACCGATTGTGTTGATTCATGGAGTCGGACTGCGGGCAGAAGCCTGGCTTAACCAAGTCCCTGTGCTGAGCCAACAGCATACGGTGTATGCGATTGACATGCCGGGTCATGGAGAAAGCGCTTTACTCGCTCAAGATGATGCAGGTTTAGAAGAATACGTTGATGCGATAGCAGACTGGATAAAAACAGAAATAGAGGAGCCTGTCATTATGGTGGGCCACTCTATGGGATCGATGATCGCGCTTAATTTTGCTATTCGTTACAAGGCTCTGTGTGCTGGGGTCGCCGCGCTCAATTCAGTTTACCGCAGAACGCCTCAAGCAAAACAAGCAGTGCAACAGCGTGCCCTTGATATGCTTGAAAATCCGGCGTTGGATAAGGTTACTACACCTGTTCTTCGCTGGTTTAATCAGAATCCGCAAGGCTTTGAAAAGCAAATGGCTGAGCTTTGTAAACAGTGGTTGTTAGCTGCTCCGGCGACAGGCTATGCCCGTGCCTATCAGATCTTCAGTCAAAATGATGGTCCCAGGGACGATGAGCTAGCAGCGCTGGATATCCCTGTGATCTTTATTACAGGTGACGGCGATAGCAACTCTTCAGGTCAGATGTCAGAACGCATGGCTGCACTGTGCGCGAATGGAAGCTATGCCGTGATTGCAGAGTCGCGTCATATGGTGCCGATGACTCATCCTGAAGAAATTAACCCCCTATTAGCCGAATTTGTACAGCAATGCGGCATACAAACCAGGAGATAAAAATGACAACTATTGATACCCGAGAACTGCGCAATGCATTCGGCTCATTCATGACGGGTGTAACCGTAGTCACGGCGATAAGCGAGTCGGGGGAGAAAGTCGGCTTTACCGCTAATTCCTTTACGTCCGTTTCTGTAGAGCCGCCGCTCTTATTAGTATGCCCATCAAATAATCTGTCGAGCTTTGATATTTTTAATACCTGCAAACACTTTGCAGTAAATATTCTTGCTGAAGATCAAAAGGATATTTCGAATACCTTTGCCAGCGCTAAAGGTGATCGTTTCGAAAACATTAACTGGCACAGTGATGAAAATGGCTGCCCTATTATTGAAGGCTCAGTGGCACATTTTTCTTGCTCTACTTATAGCAATATTCCTGCCGGCGACCACATTTTGCTGGTTGGACAAGTTAATGGTTTTGCGACCAATGAAAAACTGGGTTTGGGTTATGCCAAAGGCGGCTACTTCAGCTTAGGTATGGAACGCAGAGCCGAAGAACTTACGCATCTACTTGAAGGCGTGGTTGGCGGCATTATCGAGTTCGATAATAAGGTATTACTAACCGCAACTGAGCAAGGGTATACCCTGCCACAGATTGCTACCAGCACGGAACAAGGTTCACAAAAAACGGTTCGCAAATTTTTAGATGCACAAGGTCTGGATTGCGAAATCGGCCCCGTTTACTCAGTGTATGAAAATTTGAAAGCTCAAAAGTTTACGACTTATTACCGCGTTAGTGCGAATAATGGTTTGGCGGGTGAGCTGGGTGAATATATAGATATCGACAAAATTGCAGATCTTGATTTTGTCTCCTCAGACATACAAAGCATGATGCAACGTTTTGTATCAGAGAAGCAAAACGGCGCTTTCCGCTTATATGTCGGTGACAATGAAACCGGCAATATTCACTAAATAGATCAGGAGACATGTGATGAAATTTTCTCTCTTTTCACATATGGAAAGGGTTAGCGATGAGCAGACCCAAAGCCAATTATATGAAGAGTTTCTTTCTCTGTGCGACATGGCAGATAACGGTGGTATGTGTACTGTTTGGACGGGTGAACATCATGGTATGAATTTTACCATTGCCCCTAACCCGTTCCTGAACTTAGTTGATTTGGCACACCGTACTAAAAATGTTCGACTAGGTACCGGCACCGTAGTGGCACCATTTTGGAACCCTATTAAGCTTGCTGGCGAAGCAGCGATGACCGACATTCTTACCCAGGGACGTTTAGAACTTGGGATTGCGCGTGGCGCATACTCATTTGAGTATGAGCGGATGATGCAAGGCGGTATGGATGCCTGGGAAGCGGGCGAAAGGTTGCGGGAAGTGATTCCGGCCATTAAGGGTCTATGGGCAGGCAACCATACTCAGGAAGGTAAATACTACAACTTCCCTAAAACCACCTCTGCGCCTAAACCTACATCGGAGAAAGGTCCTCCGATTTGGGTGGCAGCAAGAGATATTAATAGTCATGAATTTGCAGTTGAAAATGACTGTAATGTGCAGGTAACACCTTTGTGGCAGGGCTTGGATGAAGTAGAAAGTTTGATCAGCAAGTTCAATCAAGCCTGTGAAACTTATAACAAGCGCCCTAAAATCATGATTTTGCAGCATGCTTATGTAGGTAAAGACGAGGCTGATTTGGCCCGTGCAGCTAAGCAATTAAATGAGTTTTATTGCTATTTTGGTGCTTGGTTCAAAAATGAGCGTCCTATCGATCAGGGTTTAATTAAGCGTTTGAGTCAGACAGAAATTGATTCACACCCTTTCTATTCCGCTGATCAGATGCGCAAAGACCTGATGATAGGTACGTCGAAACAGATAATCGACCGCTTAAAGCATTATCAGGATCTTGGTTATGATGAGTTTGCTTACTGGTCTGATTGCGGTATGAGTCGCGTGCAAAAAGAAACGTCACTCGCCCGTTTTATTGACGAAGTAATGCCTGCATTCGCTTAGATTTTTTGGAATAAAAATAATGAAAGACAACAATTTACCTCATTATCAGTTATTGATTGACGGCGTATGGGTCGAAGGCTCAGACAACCAAGTTATGCGCAGTAGCAATCCTGCAAACGGAGAAGAGTGGGCCACCTTTGCTTGTGCGAGTAAAGATGATGTTGATCGTGCGGTAAAAGCTGCTAGACGTAATCTGAACTCTGGCCCTTGGGCTAGCATGAACGCTACCCAACGTGGTGCATTACTGTATCGCTTAGCGGATTTAGTCGAGAAGAATGCGCAAAAGTTAGGTGAAGTCGAAACGACAGACAGCGGAAAACTTGCCGCCGAAACCGTTAGTCAATCAAAGTATGTGGCTAGCTACTATCGTTATTATGCAGGGTTGGCTGACAAGATCGAAGGTGCCACTTTACCGATTGATAAACCTGACATGCATGTATTTACGACACCTGTTCCCATCGGTGTTGTGGCCGCGGTTGTTCCTTGGAACGCGCAAATGTTTCTTACCGCTTCAAAGCTGGGTCCGGCGTTGGCTGCCGGTTGTACCGTGGTTCTAAAAGCGTCTGAGTTAGCGCCAGCCCCCATGTTTGAGCTAGGTAAACTGATACAAGAAGCCGGCATTCCTGACGGCGTTGTATCTATTATCACCGGTGATGCTGCTAATTGTGCCATTCCTTTGACTTCACATCCGGATATCGACCGTCTGGCATTCACAGGTGGCCCTGAAACGGCTAAGCATGTTATTCGTAATACAGCAGAAAACTTTGCCGTTACATCGCTAGAGTTAGGCGGTAAGTCACCTATTATCGTTTTTGATGACGCCGATTTAGAAAGCGCAGCGAATGGTTTGATTGCAGGAAATTTTGGTGCCTCGGGCCAGTCTTGCGTTGCCGGGTCTCGTGCCTTTATTCAGCGCTCTGTTTTAGAAGAGCTGACTAATAAAATCGTAGAGAAAGCAAAAAATATTATCATTGGCGACCCTCAATCAAGCAACACTCATATAGGACCTTTATGTACGCTCGCTCAAGTTGAGTGCATTGAAGGAACCTTGTCTAAAGCGATTGAGCAGGGTGCAACGATTCGCTTTGGAGGAAAACGCGCCCCACAATTTGGCTCACAAAACTACTTTGAACCAACGTTGGTTGAGTGCCCAAATGATCAGATTGAAACTCTGAAAATTGAAATGTTTGGGCCGGTTATGTCGATTGTGGCATTTGATACTGAAGAAGAAGCAATCGCGATGGCAAACGACAGTATTTACGGCTTAGGTTCAGGTGTCTTTACTCAAAATATTGCCAGGGCACATCGCGTATCGAGCAAAATCAATTCGGGAATTTGTTGGGTAAATACCTATCGCGTGACATCGCCTATTGCTCCTTTTGGTGGCATTAACCAATCAGGCTATGGTCGTGAGGCTGGCGTACAAGCAGTACTTGATTATATCAGAACCAAAACAACTTGGATCAACACCTCATCTGAACCGATGAGCAATCCATTCGTTATTAGGTAAGGCTTCGAGAGTGCCTGCATGGGTACTGTTGTTTATTACGTTTAAAAATAACACGATCCTCATCTGAGGGTCGTTTTTTTGTCTGCCTGATGGTATTCGTCCGGTAGTTCTCTTCCCACATGACTTTCTTGTTTATCTGCTCTCAAACGATTTTGCTTTTCAACTTGCCTATTATTCTATCGCTTTCATCAGGGCAACTGTCTATTTCTTCTGCTATTCCCAAATACCGTGTAGTGGTTTTTAACTTGGACTGGTAATCCTTTCCATCAATAGTAGTCTTGGGTTTGTCTGTTAACGGGAATGAAATCGTTCCGTCACTCCTTACCCTCTGAATCGACTACTCACCCCAGGCGGCTAAAAATAAATTCAGCTCTTCGTCGCCCATGCCGTGAAGGTAGACTTTAGTTACATCCGTTGAACTGTGCCCCGTAAGCAGGAAGCACCTTTAATCGGGTAACTGATGGCCTCTAACCCTCCGTCCCAAACACCCTAGCGCCTGTGTTACTGTAGAGTGTGTGTCTAAGTTCGGTCCCGTGTAACACAGTCTATCTCCTTTGTGTGGCACACCAAGGGAGTTCCAAGAACGGATTGACTGTGCTTCAGGATATTTCAGGGGGATATAACGGGGCCACTGACACAAGAACATTTTTACTTTTCAGAATACATACACGTTTTGTCTCTAATAACTTCCCTGCGCCATGGCTTGTTCTGGCATCTTGATAGAAAATTGCGCATTATTATCAGATAAGAAAATCGCCGATTTGCTAAGCGGTGCAAAAACAAGGCGTTAGCTGTATAGAGAAATAAGCATGAAAGATTACACTGATAAACATGCCGCGATAAGACATTACAGCGCCTTACGTTTTGCAATGCTTACTGTTTTTGTTGCTATAACAGCTATTATATTAAATGCATACTTTTCTTCAGATACGACTGCCAAAGATGTAACAGTTTCGGTCCCTCTGCTTCCCTACCCCGTTCACCTTATAAATATAATTGGTGTATGGGTATCCATAGTTTTTCTTACATTTGAAATAGCATTAAACTTTTATCTGGGTGGCCTCTGGTCTCAGGTTCCTTCAATATCGCCTAAACCAATTTATCGGCAATGCTACATCGTTTGGCCAGTAAGAGTTGCTGCACTATCTTTGCCTACAGGGGCGATAATCACGTGGTTCGCCATATGAAACAGCTGATCGATGTATGAACTCCCCCGCCCTCTTCCAAAAGTTAAATATAAGAGTAGTTCGGATCAGTCTAGGGAATAAGGTATCAGGAATTTCAGACACAAAAAACCGCTTAAAAGACAGCAGCAAAGTGGCTAATAAACGAGTGGCGATTCATATAACCAAACCGCATGCAGGATATTTTTCTGACGGAAAACGATGACGTTTGTACTTACACAGGCATCAATTTATTTCTGAATAACCCCTAGCCAGGGTTAATTTGACAGTTGCGTTTATTCATCGCAAGCTTGAACTGCATCTGCCATTAACAAGCCTCATTACTCGTTTAGGGGTAATCATGAATAGATGATTTATAGCTAAGGAGACAATCATGAGTTTTCCTGAGATAAAAAAATCCCCCTTAACAGCAAACGAACACAATTTAATCGACTACCAAAACACCTGTAAAGATTTTAATTGGCAGGTCGCAAAACACCGCATCGCTGGCAATGACAAGCAACTCAATATTACCTATGAAGCTGTGGATAGGCATGTAGATGAAGGTTTTGGTGAGCAAATTGCGATTCGTTGGTTAAGCAAACAGAGCCAGCAACAAGATATCAGTTACGCTGAGCTAAAGGACCAGACTAGCCGTTTCGCTAACATCCTCGAGCGCTTTGCGATACAAAGCAGTGATACTGTCTTTGGCCTGTGTAATCGGGTTCCACAACTTTATATCGCCTTGCTGGGTACCCTCAGGTTTGGTGCGGTATTTTCACCGTTATTTTCTGCATTTGGTCCCGAACCCATTCGTTCAAGAATGGAGATAGGACAGGCTCGCGTGTTAATTACGAGTGAGGCACTTTATCGTAAAAAGGTAATGCCCTGGCGAGATCAATTGAGTAGTTTGAAATTAGTACTACTCTATAATGCCTCAGATAATCTACCTGAAAATTGTTACGATATTGATGCGCTATTATCCTCTGGTAGTCCTGATTTTCCAGCGCGTTTATGCCCCCCGGAACAGTTGGCTTTACTGCATTTCACTTCCGGTACGACGGGCAAACCGAAAGGAGCCATGCATGTCCATCAAGCCGTGCTTTATCATAGTATTTCTGGCTTTTATGCGCTCGATTTAAAACCCGGAGACCGTTATTGGTGTACAGCCGATCCCGGTTGGGTAACGGGCACGTCCTACGGAATTATTGCCCCGCTTTGTAACCGTGTATGCATGATTATTGATGAGGCTGAGTTTGATGTAGAGCATTGGTATCAGTTACTCAGTGAACAGAAAATTAATGTCTGGTATACCGCTCCCACCGCAATCCGCATGTTAATGAAAGCCGGTGAGGAGGTGGCCAAAAAATATGATCTGAGTGCATTACGTTTTATCGCCAGTGTCGGAGAACCCTTAAACCCGGAAGCCGTTGTATGGGGTCAAAAAGCATTTGGCATTCCCTTTCACGATAACTGGTGGCAAAGCGAAACTGGCGGCATCATGATCGCGAACTTTGCCAGCACCGCAGTTCGCCCGGGATCGATGGGTAAGCCCTTACCGGGTATTGAAGTCGCCATCATGCAAAAGCAAAAAGACGGCTCAATTAAACCCGCAACAGCAGCGAATGAAATTGGCGAGTTAGCCTTGAAAAAAGGGTGGCCATCTATGTTCCGCGGTTACCTGAATGAAGAGCTACGCTATCAAAAATGTTTTATTGGCGATTGGTATCTGACTGGCGATTTAGCGATGTGTGATAACGATGGCTATTACTGGTTTGTCGGCCGCGCCGATGATGTGATCAAAAGCTCAGGACATTTAATCGGCCCTTTTGAAGTGGAAAGCGTCTTGATGGAAGATCCTGCCGTTGCGGAAGTGGCGGTCATTGGCTTACCCGATGAGATCGCCGGAGAGGTTGTCAAAGCCTTTGTCGCTTTAAAGCCAGGCCATCCGGGTGATGAGGCTTTAGCTAAAAAATTATTAGGCCATGCGCGGAAACGTTTAGGACCGGCAGTCGCCCCAAGGCAGATAGTGTTCCGCCAAAATTTGCCGAAAACCCGGAGTGGCAAAATCATGCGTCGTTTATTAAAAGCACGGGAATTAGGTTTACCCGAGGGTGATATTTCCACTTTGGAAAGTGATGAAGCCTAGGGTCAGTTTATCTTTGAAATTTGCCCCTGTTGAGTCTGAAATTTTCTCAATCAGGACGCCACAAATGAGGTTTAGTTGTTCTGAATGAATGCTGAGCAAGGATAAACAGACCCTCATAATCGGCAAATACATGGACAGAAAGTTTGCCAGGGAGATGAGATCATGGGCAATGAAAAATTGCATATCAATCGTAGCCATCTACATTTATTACTCAAACAAATGTTACGTATCCGGCGTTTTGAAGAACGTTGTGTCAGCCTGTATGGCGAAGAAAAAATTCGTGGTTTTTTGCACCTGTACAATGGTGAAGAAGCCATTGCTGTGGGTGTCATGCAAGCGCTAACGACTGAAGATGCGGTACTTGCCACCTATCGCGAACATGGCCATGCTTTGGCACGCGGGGTGCCCATGGAGAGTCTCATGGCAGAAATGTTTGGTAAAAAGAGCGGTTGTAGTGGCGGACGCGGCGGTTCGATGCACCTGTTTGCTAATGAACAGCGTTTTTATGGTGGCAATGCTATCGTTGCCGGCGCTTTGCCATTAGCCGTTGGCATCGCATTAGGCGATAAGATGCAGCAGAAACACACTGTCACCTGTTGTTTTTTCGGTGAAGGAGCCGTTGCTGAAGGGGAATTTCATGAAAGCTTAAATCTCGCTAAATTGTGGCAACTGCCTGTCTTATTTATCTGTGAAAACAACCGTTATGCCATGGGCACAGCCCTGGAAATAGAAGAGTCCAATCAACAAATTCATTTAAAAGCAGCGAGTTATGGCCTCTCCGCACAGGTTATTGATGGTATGAACGTCGTTGAAGTTGAACGCGCTGCAAAACTTGCCTGTTCAGCAATACGTAACGGCGCAGGACCACAATTTATAGAGTGCCAAACCTATCGCTTTCGTGGTCATTCCATGTTCGATACCCAGCTGTATCGTGACAGTGCAGAAGTAAATGAATGGAAAAAAAAAGGCCCTGTCTTACAGTTAAGTCAGTGGCTGAAAAACAATCACCAAATACAAGAAGAAGAGATTCAAGCCATGGAGTTGGCAGTCGATGAGGAGATCACTGCCGCTGTCGATTTTGCGGAAGCGGCTGAAATTGAACCGCTAGAGACTCTATTGCAGCATGTTTATGGGGAGATTTCTGATGAATGAAATAACCTTCAGAGAAGCATTTAAAGCGGCCATAGTGGAAGCATTAAACAACGACCCGCGCGTCTTTTTAATGGGGGAAGATGTAGGAAATTATGGAGGCTGTTATGCGGTTTCCAAAGGTTTGATTGATGACTTTGGTGCGCAAAGGATCATTGATACGCCGCTATCGGAATCAGGGTTTGTCGGTGCGGGCATTGGTGCTGCAATAGCGGGAATGCGTCCTATTGTGGAAGTGATGACCGTTAATTTCAGCCTGCTCGCTTTAGACCAGATCATCAATAATGCCGCAACCTTAAGGCATATGTCGGGGGGGCAAGTTTCAGTGCCGCTGGTGATTCGTATGGCCTGCGGTGCGGGCAAACAACTTGCCGCTCAACACTCGCATAGTTTTGAAGGGTTATATGCCCATATACCGGGTCTTAAGGTACTTTATCCCGGGACTATCGGCGATGCCCGCTACATGTTAGAGATGGCTTTAGCTGATCCCGATCCAGTGATCATTTTTGAACATGTGATGCTCTATAATCAACAGGCTAGCTTGCCAGAAAAACATACCGTTGCCCCCATGGAGAAAGCCGTTATCCGTAAAACCGGAACCGATTTAAGTATCATCACTTGGGGAGGTTGCTTATTTAAAGCACTGGACGCTGCGGAGCAATTGTTAAATTCAGGCATTAACGCAGAAGTTGTTGATCTTCGCTGTTTACGACCATTAGACAGGGAAACGATATTAGACTCAGTACAACGCACTCACAAGGCTTTGATTATTGATGAGTCATGGAAAACGGCTGGTATGTCCGCCGAAATAAGTGCCACTATCGCCGAACAAGGGCTATGGTATTTGGATGCGCCAATTCGCCGCGTCTGTTCTAAAGAAGTACCGATTCCCTACGCCACCCATTTAGAGCAAGCGAGCTTGCCGCAAGTAGCCGAAATAATAGCGGTTGCACAGCAGATGGTCGCAGAATCTCAAATTGCGATGGGGGACAAATAATGAGCACCAACGAGCATGATTTAAAAATGCCCTCTTTTGGCTCAGATATGCATAACGGCTGCTTGACCGAGTGGTTAGTTAAGGAAGGTGATCATATTAAACGGGGTGATGTGGTAGCGGTCATTGAAACAAGCAAAGGTGCCATCGAGTTAGACATATTTGAAGATGCGCAGGTATTACAATTATTGGTTAAAGAGGGTGACATAGTTGCAGTAGGCGAGCCGATTGCGCGTTTAAGTGCAGCTAAGACAAGTAGTAAACCAGCAACAACTAACCAAGAAAGCACCCTGACAACACCAGCAAAAGCGCTTGATTTAACAACGATTGAAACATCAACAAGCCAACAAGCCGCAAACAGTCATTTAGCGACACACAAAAACTTTGTTCTGGCAACGCCAGCAGCACGCCAGTTAGCACAACAACAGCAGTTATCCCTCGCTGCAATATGTGTTAATAACAACAATAGAGTCGTCACCTTAGCAATGGTTGAGCAAGCAAGCCAAGATCAGGACCCGAACAGCCATCAGCATAAACACACACAGGTAAAAACAGGCTTTGATAAGGATGCCATGCGGCAGGCGATCAGTGATACGGTGACCCGTTCAAAACGAGAAATACCGCATTATTACTTAACTCAGCGTTTAGATATCAGCGCATTACAGAATCACCTACAACGTTATAATAATAGCGTGCCTGTCTCGCAACGCCTGTTACTAGCGGCTCCCTTATTATGTGCCATTGCCCGTTTACTAATCACCAACATACAATTTAATGGTGAATATCTTGAAGGGAAATTCCAGCCTGGTGAAACTGTTAATCTGGCAAACGCGATCAACTTACGCGGTGGCGGTTTAGTCATGCCGGTGATTCATGATGCGCAAAACCTTAGCGTAGAATTGATGATGGAAGCGCTTAAAGAGCAAGTTTCTCGGGCACGGAATGGGAATTTAGTTTACTCGCAATTAACTGGCGGCACTTGCACGGTAACCAGTATTGGCGAGCGAGGGGCTGAGCAAATGTTTGCTGTTATCTACCCTCCTCAGGTGGCAATTATTGCCCTGGGAAGTCCACATCAGGAAGTGCTGGTAATTGATGACGCAATCCACATACGCTGGGTTATTGATGCCAGTCTGGCTGCCGACCATAGAGTCAGTGATGGCCATAGTGGAGCACGTTTTTTATATCAACTTAATCAACTATTACAAAATCCGGAAAGTTTATGGCAAACGCCAGGTTAAACTTATAAAAATTGGTATATGGAGGGTTTATGGATACGAAGGAACTACGAGAACTGATCCTGACTGAGTTGTGTAATATCGCTCCTGAAATAGAAAAAGATGAGGTGCCTGATGATCAGGATTTCCGCGAAGCCCTGGAACTGGATTCGATGGACTTTCTTAGTTTAGTGATCGCAGTATCCCAAAAAACCAAGGTCAATATTCCTGAAGTAGACTACCCAAAAGTATTAACCCTGAATGATATGATTGATTATATCAATAACAATTAGTGCATAAAGACAGGCGGGATTAAGTAAACTGTCCCCGAAATTCAGATCACAACGCGCGGAGTCAGGCGTGAATGACACGCACCTCGTTTGTGTGGTCGCTGTCGACAAGCATGAGCCAAATACAAGGAACAACAATAGCCAGGATGGCTAAAGTGGTTATTCAATACTTCTCCCAGCCAGCGTTATATAGCTCGGTCGCCAATGTGATCCAAAAAATAACCCGCGGCGTATATTTCACAAATAAGAAATTATTTCCGAAAAACGGACTGGAGAATACCATGTCAACATTATCCTCAGAACTAAAGATAGATATACCAGCAGATGTAAATCCCATTGCTGCCAAGGTTGAGGTAACTGCGTCCTTACGCTGGATTCAAAAAGGTGTTCAGGATTTTCTCAGTGCACCCTTTTTAAGTGTGCTTTACGGCGCCCTATTCGCCGGGCTATGCGCCGGTTTGTTTTTTGCGACCCTGAACGCGCCATGGTTTACTCTCGCGTTCTTAACCGGCCTTGTATTTATCGGCCCATTTGTGGCTGCGGGACTGTATGCCGCCAGCCGGGACATCGAGCGGGGAATAACGCCTAGTATAGTCGGCAGTTTGCGCCTGGTAATCAAACGCAAGACCGATCTGGCACTCTTTTCGCTGCTGCTGACGCTAGTATTTGCAGCCTGGATCCGTTTTTCAGCTCTGCTGCTTGCGGTTACAACCAGCACCCTAAACCCGACAGTCAACGCATATGTGAGCCTGCTGTCCAGTTCAGACGGTTTGATAACTCTGGCCTTTTTTGTCGGTATAGGTTTGCTGCTGACAACTGTCGTGTTTATTTTCAGTGCAGTGGCTATCCCCTATATTCTGGATAAAAACGTCAACTTCATCAGTGCGATGACAACCAGCTACCAAACTGTAACGGCTAATTCTGCAGCCATGTTTATCTGGGCGGCGACAATTGTTCTGTTGACAGCTATTGGTGTAGCAACGGCATTCGCCGGTCTAGCCATCATCTTTCCTGTTCTTGGGTATGCTACCTGGTACAGTTACAGAGCATTGATCAAATAACCTTGCGCGGATAGATAACTGACCGTTGTTCCAACTTACCCGGAGCAACGGTTAATAATGGTCTTATACCCCGCTCCAAACCCTCGTTGGCTGATGTGATATAAACCAAACTACATACTGGATGATTTCTGACGAAAACGATAATGTATGTAATTACCCAAGGGTGAATTTATGTTTAATTATTTCGTTGCCCGCGTTAATTTGACAGTATCTATTGACTATTAGCTATTGGGGACTGAATCCCCATCCTTGGATTGGGGACTAGCAGTTTAGCTACTTAGTAAGAATAACCTTCCATCGCATAGGCGGGGAGGTCTTTTTCATTTGGCACGGCAATCGGACTCCCGGCTTCATCAATAGCAACAAACTTAAAGGTCGCTTCTGTAACCTTCTCGCGTGTGCCAATTCTTCCCCGTCTCGCCCATGCTTCAACGTGTATATTCATAGACGAACGCCCCACCGAAATAATATCAGTGTAGACACCTAATATATCACCCACTTTTACAGGACGAATAAAGCTCATACTATCCAACGCCACCGTAACAACACGACTTTGCGCACGCTGTCCGGCACAAATACCCGCAGCCATATCCATTTGTGACAACACCCAGCCACCAAAGATATCACCTGAAGGATTGGTATCGGCAGGCATAGCGATGGTGCGCGTCGTTAAACGGCCTCTTGTTTCCTCGACAGACATAAATCTCACCTTGAATTTTACTTGAGTACTAATAATGAAGGTAACACGAGTTAACTTATCATTACCGGATAGTCAGCACCGGATAATCAGTATAACCCACCGCACCTGATGCATAGAAGGTCGAAGAATCCGGCTCGTTAAGGGGTGCATCCTGACGCAAGCGCGCTACCAGATCCGGATTGGCTATATAGGTTTTACCAAACGCGACGGCATCTGCAACACCCTCTTCTAACAACTGCTCCGCCTGAGACTTAATCAACTGCTCATTAATGATCACGGCACCACCGAAGCGCTGTTTAAGCATCCGCGTCAGACCTGGCGCATTGAAATGCTCACGAGTAAAGATAAAAGCGATGTTACGTTGCGCCAAGGCCTGCGCCACATATCCAAACGTCATTTCAGCATCACTATCTCCCATCGTATGCGCATCACAGCGAGGCGACAAATGCACACCTACCCGACCTGCCCCCCAAACGCTGATGGCTGCATCCGTGGCTTCAAGCAAGAAGCGGGCACGATTTTCAATGCTGCCACCGTAACTATCGGTACGATGATTAGTCGAATCCTGCAGAAACTGATCCGGCAAATAACCATTCGCACCATGGACCTCTACGCCATCAAAACCGGCGGCTTTGGCATTTTCCGCACCCTTTTTAAATGCCTGAATGATCTCGTCAATCTCATCAATGCTAAGCGCACGCGGAACCTCATAAGCCTTCTCCGGGCGCACCAGGCTGACATGCCCTTGTGCCGCCAATGCACTGGGAGCAACCGGCAGTTCACCATTCAGATAAACCGAATCGGAGATACGCCCTACATGCCATAGTTGCAGTACGATTCGTCCACCGGCCTTGTGTACCGCGCTGGTTACCTTTTTCCAGCCCTCAACCTGCGCATCGGACCAGATGCCCGGTGTATCCGGATACCCGACCCCCATCGGTGTTACCGACGTCGCTTCAGTAATAATGAGACCCGCATCGGCGCGCTGTGCATAATACTCAGCCATCAGCTCATTGGGCACGCGTCCTTCACTGGCACGGCAACGTGTTAAAGGTGACATCACAATACGGTTTGGCAATAAGAAATCACCCATTTGAACGGGGCTAAACAAGGGACTCATAACGACTCCTGAAACGCTCTATAGTGTTTGTTGAATTTGCTCAGTAAACTCGCGGATAACCGCTTCATTTCGCTGATAATAGACCCACTGTCCACGGCGCTGAGAACTCAGCAAACCGCTACGCTGCATTAAAGCCAGATGAGAAGAAACCGTAGACTGCGACAATCCAGACTTTGCAAAAATCTGGCTCACACAAACGCCCTGTTCAAAGCCATTAGGTTGCACCGTAAACTCCTGTTCAGGCTGTTTCAGCCACTGCAGAATCTCACGACGTACCGGATTTGCCAGTGCTTTAATAATCTGATCCAGGTTTTCATCAATCATAATCAATCCCATCCTGCGAGTCATAATATGATATATCGGAATATATCGATATTTACAGCCTGATCATTTCAATAGTGTGTTGCAAAATTCAGCATGAGCTCACACGCAACGTCACATTTGTTCGGTGCGTTGTCGTACTAAGTGGAAGTAAATAATTGCTTATAGTATGTTCCTAAATATAAGAGCTGACCAAGGTGATTAGTATGGCCCACATTGAGGAATTAGAATTATCGGCACATCGCAGCGACATTATTAAAGATGTAAATGATTTAATTGAAAAATATCGGACTATTTTTGAATGGGATGTGCCGGAGATAGATGAGAGTCTGACAAACACGTTAATTATAAACGAAGTTCGTAAAGCGCTTGATGATATTCAAAAGGAATTACCTGGAAAAACAGAGCAGTAAAAAACATTAACCGCTAATTCAACTTCCAGGTGCAATACTCACTTTTATAACCCGACAGGGTACTGCCAAGTTAGTGAGTTTTTGTATGTAAAGGTGAAATCTTCGTGCTTCATAGTGTAGTAGCTCAGACTAAATCTGAGCTACTACAGATTGTTATAAAATTAAGGTTTTTTAGCATAAGCTGAACACCATCCTGACGCGCTAACTTGCTTTCCAGGAAAAATAGCACAGGCTCCTGCTGTAGCTGATTTACTGGTATATAAAGCACAACCATCACACCTTTGTTCAACGGTGTGCTTTGGCTGTTTTGCTGCATCTACGGTGGTTGTATCTTTTTTGTAACCTAAGCCAATGGCCATTGGATCATCTTCGGTTAATTCGGGTAGCTCGTCAGCGGAAGCGCTAGTTGCAATAATAGAACCCGCTGCAACAGCCGTTAAACCAACAAGGCTTTTCTTTAAAAGATTTCTACGTTTAAGATCAATCGTACTGTGTTTCATTTTTTCTTCCTTCAATAGTAATGATGCATCGTGCTCGAATAAAAGTATCTTCGATATTTTTAAATCTTGGCAGAGACTATCACCAGGCCTTTACTCAATCCTCCTGTGTTATGAGGACTGCTGCCGAAAAAACGAAGCTTCGCTTTTGACGGCAAACGAGGTTATCGTTTCAGCATTTCTCAGTGAAAAATACTTATCCATTTATAACCACTGTCCTGTTATTTCTATTTGCAGCCAATCTGGCTATTTCTAACGTTTCAGTAATCTTGCGGCTATTTGCGTTTGAAATAAAAAAGGACGTAGTTTAGAAAAACCAGGCCCCATTATGTGGTCACTTATTCCGGTAAAAGCACCGTGTCGATAACATGTATAACACCGTTACTCGCCTCTACATCAGTCATAACGACCTTGGCATTGTTGACCATTACATCCCCATCAGTGGTCTTAATCATTAGCTGTTCACCCTGTACTGTATCTGCGCTTTCTAATTTCACGACATCAGCAGCGTTCACTTTGCCGGATACTACGTGGTAGGTGAGCACAGAAACGAGTTGATCTTTGTTTTCAGGCATCAGTAACAT
>NZ_JBFIIH010000012.1:0-48492 GCF_041601355.1 Neptunomonas sp. | reverse complement strand
CAGTGCAGCGCTGATGTCCGCAAATGATTTTGCCTTAACGCTGTAAGGCCAGACTAAACATGATAACGATAGTATCAATACTATCAGTTTGTTATGTGACATCGCTATTCCCACCGGCTGTGGGGGCATCAGGTTACAGATGGCCTCCCATGCCAATTACACTCTATTCAGGATAGACCTGATTCGGTGAGATGGATACTTTACAAGCCTCTTTACAGCTCTCTTTACAGGTAACAGGCGGTGGTTTAATCCGAGTGTCTATACGTTTTACCTAGGGGTTACTCGTTTACCGTCGTCCACCTCATCACTCGGATGGTTGATGACTTTTTCACCGGCCTCTATACCTTTGAGTACCTGAGCCATTAATCCGTTCCGTTGTCCTATGATTATTTCCCGCCGTCTGGCATAACCCTCTTCCACAACAAACGCGGCCCAACCGTTGTGATAACGAAACAGGCTACTTGATGGAATTTGCAAAACCTCTTGCTGTTGCCAGATGATAAAGCTGGCTTCTACACGATAACCGTCGCCGAGGCGTTGCCATAGCGCCTTAGGTGAAGTGAAATCAGAAATGATCAGGACACGCTGTTCTTCCACACCCAGTGCTGAGATTTTAGTTGCACCAATCGGTTCAATGTTACGCACAACACCAGTGAGTGGCTGTTCGCCTCCCCAGCGATCAAATATAACCTCCATACCGGGCGCGATGCGTACGGCGTCGGCAGACAGTACATCAACTTCAATTTCCAAGGCAGTAGGATCACCTATTTCCAATAGAGGCTCACCGGTCACAACAGGCCCTTCACACTGGCGTGCAATTTTAAGAATTTTGCCATTGATAGGGGAGCGCACCAGCACTCTTTCTTCGTTTGTGTTTTCTGCTGTGTTGAGCGATTCATCTTGGCCGGATGCCGAGTATTGCAGCATTGTGCGGGCTGCTTCGCGATCGTATTCTGCAACTTCTACTCTGAAGTCGGCTGAGCGTTTTGCCGCAGACGTGGTTTCTACCGCCGTGTTGGCTTTGTCTATTATCTCGCGGGAGATCAGACCTTTATCGGCCAGCGGCTGTAAGCGGTTGCGTTCAAGAATGGCCAGCTGCGCAGTGGCTGCAGACGCCCGGGCCTGTTCCTGCGCGGCATGTAAGGCCGACTCAGCAGAGGCTAAGCGTGCTTCTGCCTGCGCGCGGCTACGCGGATCAAGAACCTCAGATGCCAGCGGCGTAATGCCTAAGAGGACTTGTCCTTGTGTAACGCTATCTCCGACTTTAAGCTGCTGCCGACAGGTTACGCCATTAACCGGCGCGGCTATAACATAGCGGTCAATAACCCGGGTACGCCCTTCCTCTTCAATGGTGATGATCAGGGGGGCGTATCTGGCCGGGACGACGTCCACCAGTATCGGTTTTGGCCAGAAGCCCCAAATCATTAAGCCGGTTAGCAGAATAGCGATCAGTGCAACCACAGGGTGCTCTCGTAACAGAGGACGCATCAACTTACTCCTTACTCTTCAATACAGCTACCATATCCAGATGCGCTAAATTGCGCCATATCATGACGGCAGAAATCAACGCGGAGACAATCACCACCAGTGCGGCGAAGGCAAATACATCGCGATGCAGTACCAATGGAATGCGGTACAGATCGCTGTCGAACTGAAAAGCCAGAAAAGCACACAAGCCATAACCGATGAGTAACCCGAGTGGGATGGCGAGCAGGGTTAATAGTCCCAGTTCACCGAGAAGAATATAGGCAACTTCACTCCGCCGAAAACCCAGTACCCGCAAGCTGGCGAGCTCACGGTTACGCTCAGATAAGGCAATACGCATGCTGTTGTAGATCACGCCAAACGCTATGCTTGAACCGAGTAACGTCGATATAAAGGTAAAAAATAAAATAGTCTCGGCCATGGTGTCATAAAAAGATTTAATGGCTGATCGTTGTTCGATAACGCCTGCAATGCGGGGCATGTTCTTGAGTGCGATATAGACTTCTTTTTGGTAATGGGGATCGACCTTTAACCATGCTCCCGATAATGCATTACCCTCTTTCAGCAGGCGGTTGAGGGCGTCTTGTTGCATATAAACATTAACCCCCATATATTCTTTGGCGGTGCCGACCACGAGAGCCTGTACTGTTGTGCGGTTACCTTCTAATACCTGCATGCTGAGCATGTCGCCAGGTTTGATCTGCAGCAGTTCTGCCAGATAATCGGTAAGAATAACCCCCTGCGCAGGTAGATCTATGGGCTCTAAACGGCTATCGAGCAGGCGTAAGAGGTCGCCGTCTGACTGAACCCCCTGAATACCGGTCCGATAGAAGCGGTGTTCAAATGTTAACTTAGCCGGTACGGCTCTAAAGCCTTCTACCTGTTCTACGCCGGCTAAGCTGCGTAATGAATGCAGTGATTTTGCAGAGGTAGGCTCAGTATAAATAGCCGTCAGGTCGCTACGTTGGCTCATGTCAAACTGCACCTCTACCATGTGATTGATTGCACCTTCCTGAAAACCGCCAACCATCATAGTGCCACACGCCATACTGATGCCTAATGTGGTTAAAAATGATTTAAGTGGTCGGCGTTCAATATGGCGGATAATCATGCGGGTTGGTTGTGAAAACCAGTGTTGCAGCCCCCAGCGTTCAATCATGAGAGGGCGATAGATAGCGGGCGGTTCAGGTCGCATACCTTGAGCTGGCGGTAAGGCGGCTGCTGTGCGCAGCGCATATAATGTGCCGAGAATGGCGACGCTGATGCTGATGAGCGCGGCGGCGATAACCACCTGTGGTTTGAGCACATAAATTAAATATGGCAGGCTGTAGAGCTGCATATAGATGTTGCTCATGCCTTTTCCCATCCAGATGCCTGTGCCGATGCCTGTGATCACTCCGATGCTGACAATCATCAGCACCAGCTTGCTGTAATGCCAGCCTATGGCAAAATTGCTGTAGCCAAAAGCCTTGAGAACGGCGATCTGCTCACGTTCAAGACTGATTAAACGACTGATGACCACATTCAAAAGAAAAGCGGCAACACCAAAAAAGATGATAGGAAATACGGTGGCAATAGTTTTTTGTTGCTTGAGCTCTTCGGATAAAAAACGATGCGACAGCTGGTCTTTGCGGCCAAAGGCACCGGTGCCGCCGTAGGGCTTTAACAGCTCATCAAGCTGGTCGATAACATCTTGTTCGTTACTGTCTTTGCTCAGGGTCAGTGCGACGTTATTAAAAGCACCTTCCATATCGTATGCACTGGCGAGCGGTTTGCGGGCCATCCAGACAATACCGTAGCGCATAGTGTCAGGAAACATGGCGCCGGGAGCAATCTGATACATATACTCCGGTGAGAGTGCGTGCCCGACGACGGTCAGTGATTTGCGCCGACCATTAATGGTGGCGCTCAGTGTTGCGCCAGATTGCAGCTTATGGGCACTGGCAAACTCTTCGCTGAGGAGTATTTCGTTGTCGCTACCCGATCCCAGTAAGCGACCTGAGCGTAAATAGATCTGATTTAATAATCCAGGGCTGCTCTCAGGTAAAGACATTAGGTGAGCACTGACCGGATCATCAAAGCCGGCTACATCAATATTGACGTAAGCGATGACACGGTGCTCCACTTTTTCAACACCGGGTATTTCCTCGATCCTCTTTATTAGTGAGAGCGGGGCGCGCTTGAGCGATGCAAACAGGTGAGCAAAGTGGTTGTTGCGATAATAGGATTCACGCGTTTCAAACAATGAGTCCAGTGTGCTGAGTGACATGATGAAGATACCGACACCGCCGACAATTACCATGGCAATGGCGAGTGCTTGCATACGCATGCCCCACAGTTCGCGCCATAGTTTTTTGTCGAGTGCTTTCATGTTTGCATAACCTCGTCTGTTAGCTTTCAGAGGCCTCGTTTACCATGTCAGCTCATGCGGCGCTAAACGGTGCTGATTAACCTGTATCTGGCTGATGAGTCCGTCGGCTAAGCTGATGATACGGTTGGCCATCTGAGCAATACCGGCATTATGTGTAATTACAGCGGTGGTGGTCCCCAGTTCCTGATTGACGCGTTGCAGTGCCTCCAGAACTACAATGCCGGTTTGAGAGTCGAGTGCGCCGGTTGGTTCATCGCATAACAATACATCGGGCTGTTTTGCGATGGCGCGCGCAATCGCAACGCGCTGTTGTTCTCCTCCGGAAAGTTGTGCAGGGAAATGGTCTAACCGATCCCCCAGACCCACCAGTTTCAATGCCTCTTCCGGTAGTATCGGTGCGCGTGCGATTTCTGTCACAACAGCGACATTTTCACGCGCTGTCAGACTGGGTATTAAATTATAAAATTGGAAAACAAAACCAACATGGTAGCGCCGGTAATCGGTCAGCTCGCTTTCAGTAGCACGGGTTAGATTGCTTTGGCCGTAAAAAACATCACCCGTGGTGGGTGTGTCTAACCCACCAAGGATATTCAGCAACGTTGATTTTCCGCTACCCGATGCTCCCAGCAATACTGCAAATTCGCCTTCGTAAAGATCCAGGTCAATGCCACGAAGTGCATGCACCTGAACCTCTCCCATTTGATACACCTTAGTCACCCCCTTCACATGAAACACACTGTTATGGGCTGATGAGGATGGCGCATCAGGATCCGAAACCTTGTGAGGCATGTCATGAGACATGTTATGAGACATAGGCCACTCCCTTAAAATCTATTTCCAGTATAAGCATGGATACAGTAAGTGGCTTTTGATACGCATCATCGAGAGACGTTATAGTTGCTTAAATTTTGATTAAAAAATTATAAGGGTGATAGACCGGAGGGGCGTGTTACTGGCGTGGGTGTCTCATGGTCAGTACCTGATAGATTATACCCAATGGACAGCAGCTAAGGGACAGTATCTAAGGTTTGTGACTGATAGATGGCTGCTAGATAAGACACCATAATAAGATAACTAAGGAGTGCGTTATAAAACAGGCTTAACATGCCTGCCCATGCTCAGGAAAACTGAGCATGGGCAGAATAATTATATTTCAGCGCTATGGTAGATGTTTTGCACATCATCCAGATCATTCAGCATGTTGATGAACTTCTCAAACATCGGAAGATCCTCTTCACTTACAGGCGCGGTGTTCTGTGGGATGAACTGAATTTCTGCGACCTCAAAATCGATCTCACCAAAGGCATCGGTTAATGCGGTCTTGGCTTTGAAGTAATCGGTATGGGGGGCAAATACCGAGATTGTTCCCTCTTCTGATTCAATGTCGGTCACATCTACATCGGCCATCATCAGGGCTTCCAAAGCGGCTTCTTCGTCATCGCCTTTAAAAACCAGAATAGCGCTGTGGTCAAACATGTGAGCGACGCTGCCAGAGGTGCCGATTTTGCATTTTGTTTTGGTGAAGCAATTACGTACATCCCCAAAAGTACGGTTTGGATTGTCTGTCAGACAGTCGACAATAACCATACAGTTGCCGGGACCAAAACCTTCGTAACGGGCAGGCGAGAAGTCTTCACCGCCGCCGCCTTTCGCTTTGTCGATCGCTTTGTCAATAACGTGGCTGGGCACCTGATCTTTTTTAGCGCGTTCAATTAAGCCGCGTAATGCGAGGTTTCCGTCCGGATCAAGCCCGCCCGCTTTGGCGCATACATAAATCTCTCGACCATATTTACTGTAGACCTTGGCTTTGTTATCCGACGTTTTCGCCATGGATTCTTTACGGTTTTGGTAGGCTCTGCCCATTACGCTGTCTCATTAAAGTGTTAAAAAAGAACAAATATTACAGAGAAGTAATTGTATAGGGAACTGTCAATAAGGCGAAAGCTTTGATGAAGTTTTTCTTTTTGAGATGATGCTTACCCTTTTTCAACCAAATGTCAGGCGTTGAAAGAAAATTGCCAGAAAATGTCAGACAAGAGTAAAGTAACGTCATTAACCATCGCTGGTATTAGCCCGCGTTTCCGGAGATAGATAATGAAAACACTTCATAAAAGTAACTTTTATTGCTGGAGTGCCTTTGATAAAGATAGAAATATCGATTTTCATAGTTATGTTTGGGTGACAGAGCAGGGCAGTATTGTGTTTGATCCGCTTCCGCTTACTGAGCATGATAAGCAACATCTTTTGTCGCTGGGAAAAGTGAGTCATATCCTGATTTCTAATTCAGACCATGTGCGTAATGCCCAAGCTCTGGCGGATGAAACGGGTGCACAGATCTGGGGGCCCGAAGCCGAGAAAGATAGCTTTCCAATTGAGTGCTCGCACTGGTTAAGCGCGGGTAAAAACCTATTACCAGGGTTGGATGTTTATAGCCTTGATGGTTCAAAAACTGATGGGGAGTTAGCGTTTGTGCTGGAAGGCGATACGCTGATAACCGGCGATCTTGTACGCGCTCATGCGGGTGGCAAGCTGTGTATGCTGCCCGATCCTAAGCTACAGGATAAAACTAAAGCGCTTGCTTCCGTGAAAATGCTGGCCTCTATACATGGGATAAAGGCCGTATTAGTGGGGGATGGCTGGCCTGTCTTCAGAGAAGGCGAGCGAGTATTGGCAGAACTTCCCGCTTCTTTACCTTAGCGCGGATTGCCGCCTTTAAGCTCAATGCCGGCTTAAGTTCAATGCCGCTTTAAGCTCAATCTCTGAGATGCCTTGCTGCACCCAAGGGTGAGGCTATTTAAGGTGGCGACCGCCATCAACATGCAGTGTTCTGCCGGTGACGTAGCGGCTCTTGAGCAGGTAATTAACGGTGTCTACTATCTCCTGAACTCCGGGCTCTATCCCCATCAGAGATTTTTTCAGGGTTTTACTGCGGTATTCGGCATCATCGTCGGGGTTGAAAAGTATCATCGCTGGTGCGATTGCGTTGACCTTGATTTTAGGGGCGAGCAGGGCTGAAAAAGACAGGGTCATATTACTGAGTGCCGCTTTGCTGGCAGCATAAGCGATATGCTTTTTACTGCCTTTTTCGACGACGTAATCGGTCAGGTGGATGATATCGCTACACTCGTCTGAACTGGCTTTGAGTAAGTCAGCCAGTGCAAGGTTGATCTGGTAGGGTGTGCTCACATGAATCTGCATCATTCTGTCTAACGTGGACGCAGGCGAAAGCGCGTTGTTGTCGGGCAGCCAGTCAGAGGCATTATGAATAATTGCGCGTAAGCCAGTGTGCCGCTCTTTAATGGTATCAATCAGTGCGCGAATTTGTGCATCATCGTAAAAATCACAAGGATAGAGTTCTGCACCCAACTGACGTAACTCGGTGATTGATTCATATTCGGTACGGTACGTACCTATTACGGGCTGATCTGAAGCTAACAACTGCCGTGCTAATGCGTACCCGATACGTTTACCAACACCTGTAATCAAAATCGGTGCTTTCATAGTGTCACCTTAATCACAGTATTTTTCCAGCGTAAGAGAAACCGAATCTGCAAAGCGCAGGGCATGTGGTTTATCGACTGTCACTGAGGCGTATTTTACCCATGCATGTTGAGTACAAATGTCGAGAACGTCGGCTACCAACTTTTCCAGTAACAAAAAACGCCCCTCTTCAACATGGTTGATGACCTTTTTAGTGATCACTTTATAGTTAAGAGCATCCTTTACATTGTCGGTTTGATAAGCTTTTTCGGCGGGATAGTGGATTTTAATATTAATGACCACATCTTGTTGTTTTTCCATTTCGTCCTGATTGAATCCGATATAAGTACGCAGCCTTAAATTGGTAATACGAATAATGGCGTCACTGATATTCATAGTATTGTCCGTAATCAAATCTATTTAAATTGACCGTGCTTGGTTAATTTTAGTACGTCAAATTTGTCCGTTCGAGGTTTTTTTAGTCTAGCATAGCTACCACGGCTGTATTACGGGTTTATACGCACAATCGGGCATTTCAGATCACGAATAATATGCGTAATTTTTTATTCATTTTTTGTAAATGTACTACACTTTTTCTATTTATCTTCTGCTTTCTATGTAGGTCGCTGTCGGCATTTTTCATTAGGGAAGTACGATATAACTATAAAATAACTATGTATTTTTCCACCCTGGTTATAGATCTTCGTGATAACGATTGGCGGAACCAGGGATCGGGTAATCAAGGAAATAATTGAATGAAAAACCTGAGTTTTAAATACAAGCTGTTGTTATTAATAGTATTTCCTGTGTTTCTCAGTACGTTTTTGTTGGTGAATGAAGTCATCAATAGTTATACGCTAAATAAGCAAACGGGTGAGATATCCGTTTATACCGAATTAGTGACAGTTAATAGTGCGCTGGTTCATGAGTTGCAGAAAGAAAGAGGTGCCACTGCTGGTTTTCTTGGTTCAGGCGGTCAGCAGTTTTCTGATGTGCTGCGTCAGCAAAGGGTAGTGACTAACAAGCTAGAAGAGAAATGGGCTGATTTTATTAGCCGCAATGAGATAGAAAACACGGTGATTAATAGCGTGATGCAAGAAGTAACACGCCAGTTAAAAGCTATTAACGATGTGAGGGGGCGTGTTGATTCCTTGCAGATCCCGTTATCAGAAGCGTTAAAATATTACACGGGCTTAAATGTAAAATTGCTTTCGGCGGGTGCGCTTACCGCTAATCTGAGCGAAAATGTCCATCTGACACGGGCATCATTAGCGTATTACCATTTGTTACAGGCGAAAGAGAGAGCCGGTATTGAGCGTGCCGTTTTGAGTAATACTTTTGCGGCTGATCAGTTTTCTCCGGGCATGTATGAAAAATTTATCACCTTAGTGACTGAACAAAACACTTATAGCCGCATTTTTCTGAATCTGGCTCTGGAAAAGCATTTGGCATTATTTACTGAGTTTTCAAACTCTGCTGTTGTGCAAGAGGTTGAGAAGCTCAGAGGTGTTGCGTCAGAAAAAGCGGATAGCGGTGGCTTTAATATCGAATCTAAGTATTGGTTTGCTGAGGCGACAAAACGGATAGATTCACTTAAAGAGCTGGAAGATAGATTGGCGGTCGATCTTATTTCAGAAGCTAATGAGTTGCAGGGCCAGGCGCAGTTTTCCCTGTTGCTCTACTCAGGGTTGCTGGTGGCATCACTTCTGATCGTGACTGTAATCGCGCTTAATATTATCAGAGGCCTGAACCGGCAGGTGAACTCTTTATCCACAGTGATGCATAAAGTGCAAAAGGAACATGATTTACGCGTGCGGGTGGAGGTCTGTAGCCAGGATGAATTGGGACAATTAGCCGAAGGCTTGAATGCTACGCTGGAGAACTTTTCCAGCGCCATTCATCAGTTGTCAGATAGTTGTAATACGCTGGTGACTATCGCCGATGAAACAACGGGTGTTGTTGAGCATAGTGTTGAGAAACTACACGTTCAGCGAGAACGGACCACACAAGTGGCTGCTGCTGTTGAGGAGTTGTCTAGCGCTGTTCAGGAAGTTGCCGGGAATACCGCACGAACGGCAGATCAGGCGAATACAGCAAATCTGATAGCTCATGAAGGGAATGATGTGGTGCGGGCCTCAGTACTGTCAGTAAATCAGTTGGCTGATGATGTCAGCCTGTTAAGTAAGCTGATCAATAAACTGCATGCCAGTAGCACCAATATCTCCAATGTTGTAGAAGTCATTCATCATGTTTCTGATCAAACCGGTTTACTTGCATTAAATGCGGCCATTGAAGCCGCGCGTGCAGGAGAGCAGGGGAGAGGGTTTGCGGTGGTGGCTGATGAAGTAAGGACATTGGCACATCGTACGCAGAAATCGACCGCAGAGATTGCTGCGATTATTCAAGACTTGCAAGGTGAAGTAGAGGAGGCCTTTGCGCTGGTTGAAAATAATCATAGCATGATGCGTGAAACGGTAGAGAGTACACATAATGTCGAGAACTCTCTGGAATCGATAGTCAATGCTGTTAATGGCATTATGGATATGTCCAGCCAGATAGCGACAGCGTCTGAAGAGCAGGCTGCTGTTATTCAGGATGTGAGCCAGAACTTGACTGTGATTGATGATAGCTCCGATGAGGTGGCGACAGCGGCAGGTCAGATTGCGCACTCTGCGCAAAGTCTATCGAGTATGGCTCATCAGTTAAAAGAGTTGGTACGTGGTTTTAAAGTGTAACTTTATGTGTTTTGGGCAAAGGGTTCCGGTAGCTCGATGGTGACCTGCTGATGCTTGACCGGACAGCGAAAGGTTAGCTTGTAAGCGACAAGTTGTAGTCCCTGCTGGTTTTTATTACCCGTCCCGTATCTGGGGTCTCCCATAATTGGGTGGCCTATACTGTCACAATGACGCCGGATTTGGTGAGTTCTGCCGGTTTCAAGGCGAATGTCGATCAGGCTATTGTTCGTTTCTTCGTTAAAGTTGAGTCGTTTAAAATGAGTGATGGCGTTCTTTTTATCCAGGAGGCGGTCAATAGTGCCGGTTTCCTCTGTTTTTCCTAAAACAATGGCCTGATAGCTTTTTTCGATTTGTTGTGTCTGGAATAAAGAGGATAAGGTTGCTGCCATTTTTTTGCTGTGAGCCACGATAATCAGTCCGCTGGTTTCCCGGTCGAGGCGATGTACAGGAAATACTTCACGTTTGTTATCGTTCTGCTTTTCTATAATACGCAAAATCGACATGTGATCGCCAAACTGGTTTCCCTGAGACATGATGCCTGCCGGTTTAAACCAAACACTATAGCTACGGCGGTCTTCAAGGCACTCGATAACAGGGGGCTTCAATGCCAGCACGCTGTCATCATAGTTCAGTTGTAAAATGTCACCCGGTTTAACCACGGTATTTATGCGGCGAATTCGTTTTGTGTGTTTACCGCGTTTAAGCGAGACGGCGCCTTTGGTCATGGCATCTTTAATGCGTTGCCTGGGGAGTCCGCTGAGCGTGGTTAGTATGGTTGAGGCATTTGCAGAGATTTCTGTAACCGTGTGCGACAGCTCAAGCTTCATGGTTAAATCCGTATTCTGTATCGTGATGATAATTTCAAAAGCAATGTCAGGCGTAACGTTTTTACAGGCGTAACGCTATTTAAGGGTTAGAGCCATGATGTTAAGCCGCACGTTATGCGGGAACTGGAATGCTGAACTGTTCTTTTACCTCTTCCATAACGATATAGCTCTTTGAGTTTTTAACACCCGGTAACGTCAGTAGCATATCGCCGAGTAACGCGCGATATTCTGACATATCTTTGATGCGAGCTTTTAACAGGTAGTCTGAATCGCCTGACACCAGATGACATTCCATAATATAGGGCAATTGATTGACGGCTAAATTAAAATGTTCAAACGCATCCGGAGATTGGTAGGAAAGAGATATCTCAACGAATACCAGCATGTTATATCCTAGTGCTTCCGGATTGAGTCTGGCGTGATATCCTTGGATAAAGCCATCCTTTTCTAAGCGCTTTACCCGCTCAATACAGGGAGTGGTGGATAAACCCACTTTGTCTGCAAGGTCGGTGTAGGAGATACGGCCGTCTTTTTGCAGCCTGCTTAGAATGTTTTTATCGATCCTATCTAATTTCTTCATTTTATAAAATTCTGTCAATTTATTTTTTATCAGTAAAAATAACTATTTTATAACAATAAAACAATAAAAATTTATTGTTGATTTCATTTATTCTAGTCTTATGTCTTGTATCAACTTTGAGAATAAAAATGAAAATAGTGGTGTTAGGTAGTGGTGTTATCGGTGTTACAAATGCCTACTTTTTAGCAAAAGCAGGCCATGAAGTAACGGTTGTTGATCGTCAGCCTGCAGCTGCATTAGAAACCAGCTACGCAAATGCCGGGCAGATCTCTCCCGGGTATTCCTCTCCGTGGTCGGCTCCCGGTGTTCCGTTGAAAGCGGTCAAATGGATGATGCAGGATCTTGCGCCGCTGCGTATTCAGCCAGCGTTGGATCCAGTCTTGTTCAAATGGATGACTAAAATGCTGGGCAACTGCACGGAATCTGCTTATCGCGTCAACAAATCACGTATGTTACGTGTTGCTGAATATAGCCGTGACAGTATGAATGAACTCAACGATGAAGTATCAATCGACTATGATCAGCGTTTTGGTGGAACCTTGCAGGTTTTCCGGACAGAGAAGCAGGTCGTTTCTTCAAAAGCCGATGTTGCCATACTTAAAGAATGTGGTGTCCGTCATGAAGTACTCGACCGTCAGGGTTGCATAGATGCAGAACCTGCATTGGCGCATGTGAAAGAGAAAATTATTGGTGGCTTACGCTTGCCGGGTGACGGCACCGGTGATTGTTTTAAATTTACGCAGGGATTAGTAACAGAGTGTGAAAAATTAGGTGTTACTTTTAGGTATAACACCGACATTAAAGGCCTGGTCCTGGAAGCGGGTAAAATTCAAGGGGTACAGTTGGCTTCAGAAGTACTTAAAGCCGATAGTTATGTGATGGCACTGGGTAGTTATAGCCCTATTATGCTGGGAAAAGTCGGCATTAAATTACCGGTTTATCCTGTTAAAGGGTACTCTCTGACCTTGCCTATTATTGATGAAAGTCGTGCGCCGGTTTCAACGGTAATGGATGAAACCTACAAGATTGCGGTCACTCGTTTTAACGATCGTATCCGCGTGGGAGGCACTGCTGAGCTAACCGGTTATGATATGAGCCTTAAGGCAAAGCGCAGAAACAATGTTGATTTCGTGGTCGGTGACCTGTTCGCGGGCGGCGGCGACCTGGAAAAAGCGGAATTCTGGACAGGACTACGACCTATGACACCAGACGGCACGCCTGTGTTGGGTGCTACTAAGTATCCGAACCTGTTTCTGAATACCGGACACGGTACATTAGGATGGACAATGGCGGTAGGATCAGCCCGCTATGTCAGCGATATTATTTCCGGACGTAAGCCGGATATTGATCCGTCAGGTCTTGGTATTGAAAGATATGTTTAAAAAATCAGCCTGACCGATTATTGTTATGTCACTTGTCATGAACAAATTTAGTGAAACGACCTTTTATCATTTTTTTGAAGAGAATTTATTATGAATCGCAGCATCATTTCTACAGACAAAGCGCCCGCCGCTATCGGTACATACTCGCAGGCTGTTAAAGCAGGTAATACTGTCTACATCTCTGGCCAGATTCCGCTGGATCCTGAAACCATGGAAATGGTGACAGAGTCGTTTGAAGCACAAGCTGTACGTGTTTTTGAAAACATGAAAGCGATCACGGAAGCGGCTGGTGGTTCGTTTACTGATGTAGTGAAACTAACCATTCTCCTGTCTGATATGAAATATTTTCCTCAGGTTAATGAAGTCATGGCGCGTTATTTTAATGAGCCATATCCGGCGCGCGCCGCTTTTGCAGTGAAAGCATTACCAAAAGATGCGGATATTGAAGTTGAATCGATCATGGTCATTGCAGAATAAATTTGACGTTATAAAAGCACAAGGGGTTTTCTATGGGGCGGGCAACACGGGCGATCATTGATGTATCGGCGATCAGTCAAAATTATCGTTTGGCAAAAAAATTAGCACCCCATGCAAATGCAGTGGCGGTGATTAAGGCGGATGCTTATGGGCATGGTGCTGTACGTGTTGCGTTAGCCATGGAGCCCGAAGTTCCGGCGTTTGGTGTCGCCTGTATTGAAGAAGCGCTGGAATTACGCGCAGGTGGTGTGAAAAAACCTATTCTATTATTGGAAGGGTTTTTCACAGCAGATGAGCTGTTGCTGATAGCCGAGCATAATTTCTGGACCGCTATTCACCGCTTAGAACAGATCGATATGCTGGAAGAGGCGCCAATAGCAACGCCGGTTAATGTGTGGCTTAAGCTGGATTCCGGTATGCACCGGTTGGGTTTTGATGCTAAAGATTATCGTCAGGCATATGAGCGTCTGCAGGCATCTGCTAATGTTGCTGATGTTGTGTTGATGAGTCACCTTGCCTGCGCTGATGAACTGGATAAGCCGCATACCATGCAGCAGGCAGTATATTTCGACCAGGCAGTGGACGGTATCTCTGCACCCCATAGCATTAGTAACTCTCCTGCAACGCTGGCTTGGCCTGCTTTGCATCGGGACTGGATTCGCCCGGGATTGATGCTGTATGGCGCGTCACCTTTTGAAGAAGCGCAGGCTAATGCCGATCAGTTGGTGGCCGCTATGACGCTGGAAAGCGAGGTTATCGCTATTCACGATCTGCAGGCAGGTGAGGCAGTGGGTTATGCTGCGTCTTATGTATGTGATAAGCCTACGCGCGTGGGTACGGTTGCTATCGGTTATGGGGATGGTTATTCGCGTTCTGCAGGAACGGGTACACCAGTGATCGTCAATGGCCAGCGAACACGGATTATCGGACGTGTCTCGATGGATATGTGTGCAGTCGATCTGACGGGGCTTTCTGAAGTCGGTATTGGTTCAAAAGTTGAATTATGGGGGCGTCAGGTGAGTATCAATGAAGTGGCACGTCACTGTGGCACTATTCCTTATACGCTGTTTACTGGTGTAACGAAAAGGGTACCCAGACACTATATTTGAGCGGATATCGGTTTAATCAGCACCCCCGGCTTTGAGTCGCGGGTGCTTTTTTCGCTGGCAGTCGATCAGTCTTAAGTCCGACTGTCTGCTGTTTTCAGAATTATTTTTCGGGTGCGTGATACAACAGGAACAGGTCAACCAGAATATCCGGTATTTCATTGGCCATCTGCTCAGTTGCTATCTTGTTTCTACGAATCTCTTTGAACTCTTTTTCGTCAAACAGGTTAGAAATAACCATAATCGGCAGCATCAGCTCTGCAACGGCTTCCTCTTTGTCTGTACCTTCTGAGAACCACTCATCTTCGTTGAGGAAGACGCCTTCCATAAATGCCTGAGCCCAAATTTCCAGTTCAGATTCTTCATTTTTAGTTTCAAGGGTTAGTTCACAAGGCATGCCAAGTTCACGGTCATTGCTCAGGTCACTGTAGATTGAGCCTTTCCAGCGATTCAGCATTGAGGTGATTTCGGCTTCCTGCTCAGTGGAGATCCAATTGGGCTTGCCGTCGAATAATACGTCCATCCACTCTTCTTCATCGGCGGGAACAGGGCTGATATTCAGCGCACACAGGAAGCCATGTATTCCGATAAGATCAAGAGAATCTTCTGACACGACGTCTGAAAAAATAAATGTTTCCAGACGATCAAGTTCATCATCGGATAACGGAGCACTAGTGAATCTACTTTGCATGTTTGGTTTTCCTGAAAAAAAGGCAGTTTGCGCTATTCTACTCCGAGAAGAAAGCGTAGTCAGTGATAATTTGGGGTGACAGTGGTATGGCCTTTCCGGATAATTGCCTGATGACGAATCAAACTCTGCATGTATTAAAAGAAGTCTTTGGTTATGACCAGTTCCGAGAGCCTCAGGAAGAGGTGATTCAGAGTGTGCTGGATAACCGTGATGTGCTGGTTATTATGCCGACAGGCGGCGGTAAATCGCTTTGTTATCAGCTACCCGCTTTGCTGCGCCAGGGCACTGCGCTGGTTGTTTCTCCCTTAATCGCTTTAATGTATGACCAGGTCACCGCGCTATCACAGTTAGGTGTCAGGGTAGCCTGTCTTAATTCATCCTTAGATTATGTTATTCAGACAGAGGTAGAGCAGGCGCTGTTGAATGGACAGCTGGATCTGCTCTATATTGCACCAGAACGTTTAGTCCAACCCAAAACGCTGGCGTTGCTGCAGCAATCTGACATTTCACTTTTTGCGATCGATGAAGCTCACTGTGTATCCCAGTGGGGGCATGATTTCAGACCTGAATATTTAAAGTTAGCGTCGCTGACTGATTATTTTCCGGATGTGCCGCGTATCGCACTCACCGCCACAGCTGATGTCCGCACTCAGCAAGAAATTGTTGATCGGTTAGGGCTACGTGATACGCGTCGATTTATTCAGGGCTTCGATCGACCCAATATCCGCTATCGGATCAGCCAGAAAAATCGCGCCCGTGAACAATTGCTCTCTTTTTTAAAGCAAGAGCATCCTAATGATGCCGGTATTGTTTATTGTCTGTCACGCAAAAGTGTAGAGGAAACGGCCGGGTGGCTGGCGGAACGTGGCTTTAACGCTTTACCCTATCATGCGGGGTTATCGACTGATTTAAGACGCCACAATCAACACCGCTTCCTGACTGAAGAGTCGATTATTGTGGTAGCGACCATTGCATTTGGCATGGGGATTGATAAGCCCAATGTGCGATTTGTCGCGCATCTTGATCTGCCAAAAAGCATCGAAGCCTATTATCAGGAAACGGGCAGAGGAGGGCGTGATGGCCTGCCCGCTGATGCCTGGATGGTTTATGGTTTGCAGGATGTGATTTTTTTACGGCAAATGCTGGAAGGCTCGCAGGCGGCAGAGCAATTTAAGCAAATAGAGCGTCAGAAGCTTGAAGCGATGTTGGGTTTTTGTGAAATTACCAGCTGCCGTCGCCAGGTGTTGCTGGGGTATTTTGGTGAGCATGATCATCCGCCGTGTGGCAACTGCGATACCTGTCTTGAACCAGTTCCTCAGTGGGATGGTACCGACGCTGCACGAAAGGCGTTGTCCTCAGTGTACCGTACCGGGCAACGTTATGGCGTGAATCATGTCATCGATGTTTTGTTGGGTAATCTGACCGATAAGGTTAAATCGGAGAAACATGAAAAGGTTTCGACCTGGGGAATTGGCATTGGTCTGAACCGTAATCAATGGCGTTCTGTTTTTCGACAGCTGGTAGCGAGGGGGTATCTGAGTGTTGATCCTGATGGCTATGGAGTGCTGCATCTGAGTGACCGCTGCCGGTCCTTACTCAAAGGTGAAGAGACCTTATTGCTCCGGGAAGATAAGCGTGAGCGTAGTAGTGGTTATCAGAAGAACAAAACCCCTCAGAATCAGTTGGACGCGGTTGACCGTCAGCTTTGGGAGCAATTAAAGCAGTTGCGCAAACGTTTGGCGGATGAGCAGGATGTCCCGCCTTATGTAATCTTTCATGATGCAACACTGATGGAAATGGTGATGTACCGCCCGTCAACCAGTCATCAGCTGCATAAAATCAGCGGAGTGGGTGAGCGCAAGCTGGAGCTTTATGGTGAAGCATTTTTAGCGGTTATTTGTCAGCAGCCCTCGGTTGATCAGAGTAAAAACCTTCAGGGACAGGAGTCGGTCGCCTTATTTAAAGCGGGTATGACGATTGAGCAGGTGGCTAAGATGCAAAAGCTCTCGGTAAAAGTTATCTATATCCATTTGGCTGCAGGCATTGGTGCCGGTGAATTAACCGTCGAAGAGGTCGTGGACTTACCTGCTGCAGAGTTACAGCATATTCAACAGGTGATTCTTGATTGTCAGCAGCGCTTTGGGCAAGCTTTGAAGCCCGTCTATGAGGCGCTTGCAGGTGTCTATGAAATTGGCGTGCTAAGTTGTGTTCGTCAGGGGTTGGAGCGCTAATGGAGGCCGAGCTCTATAGCTTGTTTTTCAGTAGTCTGATCTCATCTACATTATTACCGGGTGGCTCGGAGGCGTATCTTGCCTGGTTGGTAACTGATGCTGAAATTTCAGTGTGGCTATTGATTGGAGTGGCAACCGCGGGCAATACGCTGGGCGGTGTTATTACGTTCGGTATGGGCTGGCTGGTGGCGATGCGTTATCCGTTGCGCTTGTTGGCGAAAGAAAAGCACCAGCGAGCCAGGCGCTGGGTTGAAAAGACGGGCAGTAGTGTGCTCTTGTTGTCCTGGTTACCCGTCGTCGGTGATCCGCTTTGTTTTGTCGCCGGGTGGCTTAAATTGAATGCCGTTACAGGTATTGTGTTTATTGCTCTTGGTAAAGCCATTCGGTACATGCTGGTAGCAGGTTTGTTTGTGTAGCAGAAAAAAGCAGCAGCGTACCAGGCACATGAAAAGGTATAAGAAATGTACAAAACAATCCGCTTGCTGTTGTTGATTATTCTGCTGCTGGTGGTGAGTCTGAATACCTTGTTATCAAAAATCCGTACCACTGATTGGGATCAGTCGCTGTGGGTGGTTGTTTATCCGCTTAATGCCGATGGGCGAGAGGATACCCAGAGCTATATCGATACGTTGAAAGAGACGGATTTTGATGATATTGAGTCATTTTTTATCAGAGAGGCGCGTCGTTATCAGGTCGCAATTGAAAGACCTGTCGAAGTAATGCTGGCTCCTCAGCTGAATAATCATCCTCCGGAACCACCGGTTAACCCGAGTATGTTTGATAACATTGTCTGGAGTTTGCAGATGCGCTATTGGTCATGGCGACAGGATGACTGGGGTGGGCCTGATCCGGATATCAAAATATACATGCGATTTTTCTCGCCAAATAACCAGCAGTTTTTACGACATTCTCTGGGGTTACAAAAAGGTTTAATTGGCTTGGTGAACGGTTATGCGGATGCAGAATATCAAGGTCAGAATAATTTGATTGCGGCGCATGAGTTGCTTCATACGTTGGGCGCCAATGATAAATATGACCCTGAAACCAGTTGGCCGTTGTGGCCTGATGGGTATGCTGATCCGACTAAAGAACCGCTCATGCCACAGCTGCAAGCTGAAATTATGGGAGGCCGGGTGCAAATATCACCCTCAATTGCCATTATTCCTCCGAGTCTGGAGTATGTGGTGGTGGGTTCGGCAACAGCAATAGAGATCAATTGGCGAGCTGTCGATTAAATTTTATTATTTTGATTATTGTTAATCAGGTTTAAAAAGTAACAAAAAAACCCGCTTGAAAGCGGGTTTTTTTAAGTCTGACTATTATTCTGGATAGTCGCGCTTGACTGGGCCCATATACAACTGGCGAGGACGGCCAATTTTATTCGGGCTGCTGTGGAATTCGCTCCAATGAGAAATCCAGCCGATTGTACGAGACAAGGCAAAGATTACAGTAAACATGTTGGTTGGAATGCCAATAGCTTTGAGAATGATACCCGAGTAGAAATCGACGTTCGGATACAGTTTGCGCTGTACGAAGTATTCATCTTCCAGGGCAATCTGTTCAAGGCGTTTAGCAATTTTCAGTAACGGATCGTTTTCAACGCCTAGTTCTGCCAGTACTTCGTCACACGTCTGTTTCATAACTTTAGCGCGCGGGTCGAAGTTGCGATAAACGCGATGTCCGAAGCCCATCAGGCGGAAGCTATCATCAGGATCTTTAGCGCGCTTGATGAACTCAGGGATGTTTGCTTCATCACCAATCTCTTCAAGCATCTGCAGTACCGCTTCGTTAGCGCCACCGTGAGCAGGTCCCCATAGTGCAGCCACGCCCGATGCAATACAGGCAAATGGGTTTGCACCGGAAGAACCGGCAAGACGTACTGTAGAAGTCGATGCGTTTTGCTCGTGATCTGCATGCAATAGGAAGATGCGATCCATTGCTTTGGCGAGAATCGGATTAGGGACGTATGTGGCGCAAGGTGTGCCAAACATCATGTGCAGGAAGTTGTCTGCATAGTCTAGTTCATTGCGCGGGTACTGGAACGGCTGTCCGATGCTGTATTTGTAACACATAGCCGCAATCGTTGGCATTTTGGCAATCAGGCGATAGGCGCAGACCTCGCGGTGGTGCGGGTCATCAATATCAAGTGAGTCATGATAAAAGGCAGACAGCGCGCCAACAACGGCCACCATGATGGCCATAGGATGAGCATCACGACGAAAACCATTGAAAAAATGAGTCATCTGTTGATGAACCATGGTGTGATTTTTAATCGTATTTACAAATAGCTCTTTCTGTTCCGGAGTAGGTAACTCGCCGTTTAAAAGCAAATAACACGTTTCCAGGTAATCGGAGTGTTTGGCAAGTTGTTCTATCGGATAACCGCCATGTAGCAAGATGCCTTTTTCACCGTCAATATAAGTGATGCTGGACTCACATGCTGCGGTAGAGACGAAACCAGGGTCATATGTGAAAAGACCACGGCCCGTCAGGGGGCGGACGTCAATAACGTCAGGTCCCAGAGTGCCGGAATAAACAGATAGTTCAATTACTTCATCAACACCATCGATTGTCAAACGTGCTTTTTTATCAGCCATTATAGGCTCCTATCATTTTATTCGTTATATTAGACTTCTTAGATATACAGGTTGTATCCATGGATATATCCAGAGTCTTAGTCCGCTTGGGATATGCCCAATATAAAGATTGATTCAAGATTGTCAATCTGGACACTAAATGCTTTTTCTGCATTGCAGCAATCGAGGGTAATTTTTACCAATAATAGAACAAGGACAGAATACCCTTTTAGTTGTATAAGGTAATTACGACAATCATTTACGTCTCACTAGACGTTAGGCTTAAGGCTCGGTCTGGCGCGTTGTATTCTGATTTTTAACTGTCTATAATCTCGTTCCTGAGTACGTGTAGGGTAAGTGTTGGCGCGTACTTTAGTCTGAGGATCTACTCTCTGAACACTACCTAGCAACCTTGCCCCTTAGATGGGCAGCAAAGTGTGAATAAGAGCCGTGAACAAAAAAAGACCTGTAAATTTAGACCTAAGAACTATCAAGCAGCCGCTTCCTGCGATTACATCCATATTGCATCGTGCTACTGGTGTTGTGTTGTTTTTTGGCACACTCTTTATGACTTATGCATTAGGGATGTCTCTCGAGTCAGAAGCTGGCTTTAACGAAACAATTACCATGTTTGAAGAGGGCTTCTTCGCGAGGCTGATTACATGGGGTTTAGTATCCGCATTACTGTATCACCTACTTGCTGGTGTTAAGCATCTGATTATGGATGCAGGACATCTTGAGGAGTTGGAAAGTGGAACAATGGCAGCGAAAGCTACATTGATCGCTGGTGCAGTCGCAATTCTACTGGCAGGAGTCTGGGTATGGTAACAAGTATCACTAGCTTTGGCCGGAGTGGCTTATACGACTGGATGGTTCAGCGAGTCACAGCTGTAGTATTGCTGGCCTATACGATCTTCATGATGGGTTATTTGCTGTTTAATTCAGATATGGATTATTTGCAGTGGAAATCATTATTTGAGTGCACTTGGATGCGCATCTTCACCCTGCTGGCTTTACTCTCCATGGCTGCACATGCCTGGATCGGTTTATGGTCGGTAACTACAGATTACATTAAACCGACCGGACTTCGTTTTGTTGTTCAGGCTGGATGTGGTTTGTTGACGTTTATTTACGTCGTTTGGGGTATTCAGATTCTGTGGGGTGTCTAAGAGATGAATGAACTGCGCACGTTAACTTTTGACGCGATTGTAGTAGGCGGTGGTGGTGCGGGCATGCGTGCCGCGCTGCAGCTTGCACAGTCTGGGTTGAATACTGCTTGTGTGAGTAAAGTGTTTCCAACACGTTCACACACAGTTTCTGCTCAGGGTGGTATTACTTGTGCAATCGCAAGTGCTGATCCGAATGACGATTGGCGCTGGCATATGTATGACACAGTTAAGGGATCTGATTATATCGGAGACCAGGACGCAATTGAGTATATGTGTTCTGTTGGTCCTCAGGCTGTGTTTGAATTAGATCATATGGGCTTACCTTTCTCTCGTACCGAAGCGGGTCGTATCTACCAGCGTCCGTTCGGTGGCCAGTCAAAGGGTCCTGATAATCCGACTCAGGCTGCACGTACTTGTGCTGCGGCTGACCGTACAGGGCATGCTTTATTGCATACTCTTTATCAGGCTAACCTGAAAGCAGGTACGACTTTTCTTAACGAGTGGTATGCTGTTGATCTGGTTAAGAATGAAGACGGTGCTGTTGTTGGCTGTATCGCCATTTGTATAGAAACAGGTGAGACAGTTTATATCAAAGCGAAAGCGACTGTTCTTGCAACGGGTGGTGCGGGGCGTATTTATGCTTCTACTACTAACGCATTGATCAATACCGGTGACGGTATGGGAATGTCCTTACGTGCGGGTGTACCTGCGCAGGACATGGAAATGTGGCAGTTTCACCCGACGGGTATCGCAGGCGCTGGTACGCTTGTGACTGAAGGTTGTCGTGGTGAAGGCGGCTATTTGATTAATAAAGATGGCGAGCGTTTTATGGAACGTTACGCGCCTAACGCAAAAGACCTTGCCGGTCGTGATGTGGTTGCGCGTTCAATGATCCTTGAAATTCTGGATGGCCGGGGCTGTGGTCCTGATGGCGATCATGTATATCTGAAACTTGATCATCTGGGTGAGGAAGTTCTGCATTCTCGTTTGCCGGGTATCTGTGAACTGTCTAAAACGTTTGCTCACGCTGATCCTGTTAAAGAGCCTATTCCGGTTGTGCCGACTTGTCATTATCAGATGGGCGGTGTGGCTACTAATATCGGTGGTCAGGCCTTGGCTCCCGATAAGGATGGTGGTCATACAGTGATCGAAGGTCTGTTTGCTTGTGGTGAGGTGGCGTGTGTGTCAGTTCATGGCGCAAACCGTCTGGGTGGTAATTCGCTGCTTGATTTGGTCGTCTTCGGCCGTGCGGCGGGTATTCAGATCGAGAAACAGATGCGTGAAGGCTATGCGGTTAAGGATGCGTCTGAAGCTGATCTGGAACGTGCAATGGCGCGTTTGAATCGTCTCAACGGATCGTCTGAGGGTGCAGATGTGGCTACGGTTCGTAAAGAACTGCAGGCGACAATGCAGCTATACTTCGGTGTTTTCCGTGATGGTGAAAGCATGCAGAAAGGTCTTGCGTTGCTGGCTGATATCCGTAAAAAAGCTGATAACCTGTATCTTGATGATAAGAGTCATGCTTTTAATACGGCGCGTATCGAAGCACTTGAACTTCAGAATCTGATGGAAGTTGCTGAGGCTACAGCGATTGCTGCAGAGGTTCGTACTGAATCTCGTGGTGCGCATGCCCGTAATGATTTTACAGAACGCGATGATGAAAACTGGTTGTGTCATTCAGTTTACTATCCGCAGGACAAGACTATTGGTAAGCGTGCCGTTAACTTCACGCCCAAGACTGTTCCAGCGTTTCCGCCTAAAGTCCGTACTTATTAAGGAGAAATTACAGTGTTAGTAAGCGTATATCGTTACAATCCTGAGACTGATGATGCTCCTTACATGCAGGATATTCATATTGATATCCCGGGTGGTAAAGACATCATGGTGCTGGATGTTCTTCATCTTTTAAAAGAGAAGGATACATCTTTGGGTTACCGTCGTTCATGCCGTGAAGGTGTGTGTGGTTCTGACGGTATGAATATGAACGGTAAGAATGGTCTGGCTTGTATTACTGCGCTTTCTCAGGTGGTAGTAGATGATAAGCTGGTTATTCGTCCTCTGCCGGGGCTGCCTGTTATTCGCGACTTAGTTGTGGATATGTCTCAGTTCTATAAGCAGTACGAGAAAATAAAACCGTTCTTGATTAATGACACGCCAGCGCCGACGATGGAGCGTCTTCAGTCGCCTGAAGAGCGCGCCGAGTTGGATGGTCTGTATGAGTGCATCTTGTGTGCATGTTGTACAACGGCTTGTCCTTCGTTCTGGTGGAATCCTGATAAGTTCGTCGGGCCGTCTGGTTTGTTACAGGCGTATCGATTCCTTGCGGATAGTCGTGATACAGCAACACGGGAGCGTCTGGCGGAGTTGGATGATCCGTTTAGTGTTTTTCGCTGTCATGGCATCATGAACTGCGTCAATGTTTGTCCGAAAGGATTGAATCCTACTAAGGCAATCGGGAAAATTCGTAACATGCTGATCCAGCAAGCGACCTAAGAAGAATAAACGGCACCTCAGGTGCCGTTTTTTTGTCCATTTAGCCGAAAGGCTTATGCTTCAAAGTGTTAATTTTCTGTAGAATCGGACTTTGTTTGATATATAAAGCCTGTAGTAAAAGGCGTACAATATTGTCCGCATTTCCAAGGATATTCGTGGAAATGCAGGGTTAAGACAACGGAAACACAAGAAGGGGCATTTGCGTGTTTAATTGTCAGATGAATGGTGTGATCTGGCAGCGCAGACAGTCTCTCGAGCTAGGGTGAACAACTAATGCAAGAAGGCGTAATGGAGTTGCTGTGGAAGAATGCCCACCTATATGGTGGTAACCTCTCCTACATCGAACAACTATATGAAACTTACCTTATGGACCCCAATGCCATTCCTCAAGAATGGCGGGAAGAGTTCGACCGCTTGCCAAAAGTGGGAGAAAGCATTTCTCTGGATGTCCCTCATTCACCAGTGCGTGAGCACTTCCTCTATTTAGCTAAAAACCAGAAGCGTAGTCAGCCAGCATCTGTCGCTAGTGTTTCTTCGGAGCATGAGCAGAAGCAGATTCGCGTGTTGCGAATGATCAATGCTTACCGCGTTCGTGGTCATCAGGTAGCTAAAATTGATCCGTTAGGTTTAATGGAGCGTGAAGACGTACCTGATTTAGAACTGCGTTATCACGAACTTTCTGAAGCTGATTTTGATACTAAATTCCAGTTAGGTTCATTGTTCTTTGGGCCTGAAGAAGCGCCGCTGAAAGATATTCTTGCTGATCTTAAAAAGACTTACTGTACGACAGTAGGTGCTGAGTACATGCATATCGTTGATACGCAGGAAAAGCGTTGGATTCAGTCTCGCATTGAGCCTGTGCGTTCTCATCCGCAGGTTGAAGTTGCTAGTAAAAGGATGATTCTGGAGCGTTTGACGGCTGCAGAAGGCCTTGAAAAGTATCTGGGTTCACGTTATGCCGGCGCTAAACGCTTTGGTGTAGAGGGTGGTGAGTCACTGATTGTTTCACTCAATACGTTGATTCAACGTGCGGGTAAGCAGGGTGCCAAAGAAGTTGTTATTGGTATGGCACACCGAGGACGTTTAAATACCTTAGTCAATATTTTCGGTAAAAACCCAGCAGAGCTGTTTAGTGAGTTTGAAGGTAAGAAGACGCTTGAAACATCAGGTGATGTGAAATACCACCAGGGCTTTTCATCCAATATCATGACTGCCGGTGGTGAAGTGCATATTGCGATGGCATTTAACCCATCTCACCTTGAAATCTCTGCTCCCGTTGTTGAGGGCTCTGTTCGTGCTCGTCAGGACCGCCGTAATGATTCGGTTGGAACGACAGTTGTTCCTGTGAATTTGCACGGAGATCAGGCATTTGCAGGACAGGGTGTAGTGATGGAGACATTCCAGATGTCTCAGACTCGCGCCTACAAAACTGGTGGTACGATCCATATTGTGATCAACAACCAGGTTGGTTTTACCACCAACAAAAAGGAAGATTCCCGCTCAACTGAATATGCAACCGATGTTGCTAAAATGATTCAGGCGCCTATCTTTCATGTCAATGGCGATGATCCGGAAGCCGTGCGTTTTGTTACCCAGGTTGCTTTGGATTACCGTAATGAATTCAAAAAAGACGTTGTTATTGACCTGTTCTGCTATCGCCGTCGTGGTCATAACGAAGCTGATGAGCCATCTGGCACGCAGCCTCTTATGTATGCGCAGATCAAAAAACAGAAAACAACGCGTGAGTTGTATGCTCAGAAGTTGATTGATGAAGGCGTTATTACTGCTGAAGAAAGTAAGCAAAAAGAAGTTGAATATCGTCGGTTACTTGAAAACGGTGAGCACGTTGTTAAGTCGTTAGTACATCAGCCAAACTCTGAATTGTTTGTCGACTGGCGTCCATACTTAGGCCATGAGTGGACTTTTGAATGTGATACCCGGGTTGATCTTAAATTGCTTCAGGAGATTGGCGCGCAGATTTGTGAAACCCCTAAAGGGTTTGTTGTTCAGCGTCAGGTTCAGAAAATTTATGATGACCGCAAGCGTATGGCTGCGGGCGCAATGGGGCTGAATTGGGGGATGGCTGAATCACTGGCTTATGCCACTATTCTGGCTGAGGGGCACCCTGTTCGACTAACAGGTCAGGATGTTGGGCGTGGTACTTTCTCGCATCGTCATGCTGTATTACATGATCAGAAAACGCAGGAAACTTATCTGCCCTTAGAGAATTTATCAGCTGACCAGCCACGTCTTACTTTACATGACTCTTATTTGTCTGAAGAAGCGGTGTTGGCGTTTGAGTATGGTTACGCAACAACCACGCCTAATGCGCTGGTTATCTGGGAAGCTCAGTTTGGTGACTTTGCCAATGGAGCACAGGTTGTTATCGACCAATTCATCACCAGCGGTGAGCATAAGTGGCAGCGTCTGTGTGGTTTGACGCTGTTGTTGCCGCATGGATTTGAAGGTCAGGGCCCTGAGCATTCCTCGGCACGCCTTGAGCGTTTCTTACAGTTATCGGCCGAGCATAATATTCAGGTATGTACGCCGACTACGCCTGCACAGATTTTCCATCTGTTGCGTCGTCAGGTGGTGCGTCCGCTACGTAAGCCATTGGTGGTTATGTCACCTAAGAGCCTACTACGTCATAAGCAGGCTACATCTACTTTGGAAGAGCTGGCTGAAGGTACCTTCATGCCGGTCATTGGCGAAGTAGATACGCTGGAACCGAAAAAAGTAAAACGTTTGGTTCTTTGCGGCGGCAAGGTTTATTACGATCTTTACAATCGTCGTGCAGAGCTTGAAAAAGCCGATGTTGCGATCGTGCGTATAGAACAGCTGTATCCGTTCCCTGAAAAAGATCTGGCTGAAACAATTAAAGAATATACCAATCTTGATTCTGTCGTTTGGTGCCAGGAAGAGCCTATGAACCAGGGCGCATGGTATTGCACACAGCATCATATGCGTCATGTGTTACATAAGCATGATTCTTCTCTTGCGCTGGAGGGTGTCGGTCGTGTTGCATCTGCAGCGCCGGCAGTTGGTTATATCTCTGTGCATGTTGAACAGCAAGAATCTCTGGTAAACGAAGCAATCAACGGTTAATGACAAAGCTGCCCAAAATAAAAGGGCAGCTTTTTGAGCATATAAGGAATAGAAATGTCCATTGAAATTAAAGCCCCTACATTTCCTGAATCGGTTGCCGACGGTACCGTTGCAACCTGGCATAAGCAACCAGGCGAAGCATGTTCTGCTGACGATCTGATTGTAGATATTGAAACAGATAAAGTTGTACTTGAAGTTGTAGCACCGCAAGATGGTGTACTGAAAGAAATTATTAAAGGCGAAGGCGATACCGTGCTTAGCGATGAAATCATAGCGATTTTTGAAGCTGGCGCGGCTGCTTCTGCCGCAGCTCCGGCCGCTGAAACGGCATCTGCTGAAGCGGGTGACGCTGATAAGGTAGGCCCTGCTGCACGTAAACTGATTGATGAAAATAATCTTGATGTTAATCAGATTCCGGGTACAGGTAAGAATGGCGGCATCACTAAGGAAGACGTCCTTAGCTTCATGAAGACGGGTGCTCCTGCAGCGGCTAGTACTTCAGCTCCTGCACCGGCTAAAGCAGCCCCGGCTGCGGTAGCCGTAAATGTTGTTGAAGGTGATCGCGTTGAGAAGCGTGTGCCTATGACGCGTCTTCGTGCGACTATTGCTAAACGTCTGGTTGAAGCGCAGCAGACAGCTGCCATGTTAACAACGTATAACGAAGTTAATATGAAACCCGTTATGGACTTGCGTAAACAGTATAAAGACCTGTTTGAGAAAACCCATAACGGCACGCGTCTTGGCTTTATGTCTTTCTTCGTCAAGGCCGTAACTGAAGCGCTGAAACGTTTCCCTGCAGTGAATGCTTCAATCGATGGTAATGATATGGTTTATCATGGTTACCAGGATATCGGCGTTGCTGTATCGACAGACCGTGGTCTGATGGTGCCTGTATTGCGTGATACTGACGCTATGGGGCTGGCTGATGTTGAAGCAACTATTGCTGATTTCGGTAAACGTGGCCGTGATGGTAAGTTGGGTCTGGCTGATATGCAGGGCGGTACATTCACCATTACAAACGGTGGTACTTTCGGCTCCCTGATGTCTACACCAATTCTTAACCCGCCTCAGACAGCGATTCTTGGCATGCATAAAATCCAGGATCGTCCAATGGCTGTGAACGGTGAAGTTGTTATTCTGCCAATGATGTATCTGGCATTGTCCTACGACCATCGTATGATTGATGGTAAAGAGGCGGTACAATTCCTCGTTACTGTTAAGAGTTTGCTGGAAGATCCAGCCCGCATTCTGCTTGATGTGTAATTTCAACCCTGTAACCAACTTTAGAATAGGAAGGACACATGTCACAAAAATTTGATGTAATCGTAATCGGTGCCGGTCCTGGTGGATATGTTGCTGCAATACGCGCTGCTCAGCTCGGGCTGAATACTGCATGTGTTGAGAAATGGGTTGATGATAAAGGTGCAACTGTCTTAGGCGGTACTTGCTTGAATGTAGGTTGTATACCTTCCAAAGCACTATTGGAGTCTACGCATAAGTTCCATGAAGCTGCACATGATTTTGACGTCCACGGAATTCAGGCACCTGATGTACAAATGGATGTTAAAAAAATGGTATCGCGTAAAGATACTATTGTTAAAAACCTAACGGGCGGCATCACTGGCCTGTTTAAAGCTAACGGCGTAACCACCTTGTCAGGCATGGGTAAACTGTTGGCTAATAAGCAGGTTGAGGTTACGGCTGCTGACGGTACTGCGACAATTTATGATGCCGAAAATGTTATTTTGGCATCCGGTTCGGTTCCTGTTGAGATTCCACCAGCGCCACTGACTGAAGGTTTAATCCTTGATAATGCCGGCGCATTGAATATCGATGAAACGCCTAAGCGTTTAGGTGTCATCGGTGCCGGTGTAATTGGCTTGGAAATGGGCTCTATCTGGGCGCGTCTGGGTTCTCAGGTAACTGTGCTGGAAGCAATGGATGGATTCCTTACTCTCGCCGATAAAGACGTCGCAAAAGAAGCACAAAAACTTCTGGGTAAGCAAGGGCTCGATATCAAGCTGAGCGCACGTTGCACCGGAACAGAGATCATTGACGGCAAAGAAGTCAAAGTTAAATATACTGATGCCGCTGGTGAACAAGAGCTTATCGTTGATAAGTTGATTGTAGCGGTCGGTCGTCGTCCTCAGACTCAGGGTTTGCTGGCAGGTGATAGCGGCGTTAAGCTGGATGAGCGTGGCTTTATTTTTGTTGATGAATCTTGCCGCACGGGTGTACCCGGTGTATACGCTGTTGGTGACTCCGTACGTGGACCCATGTTGGCACATAAAGCTTCAGAAGAAGGTGTTATGGTTGCAGATATCATTGCCGGTCATAAAGCGGCTATGAATTATGATGTAATCCCTAACATTATTTACACATTCCCTGAATTAGCATGGGTGGGTAAAACTGAGCAGGAGCTCAAAGCAGAAGGCGTTAAAATCAAGGTCGGTAAATTCCCATTTGCGGCTTCAGGTCGTGCAATGGCTTCTAATGCAACGGATGGTTTTGTAAAAATCATTGCTGATGAAGAAACCGATCGAATTTTGGGTGTTCATATAGTGGGCGCGATCGCATCTGAGCTTATCGCTCAGGGTGGTATCGCGATGGAATTCTGCTCAAGTGCAGAAGATCTGCAGTTAATGTGCTTTGCTCACCCAACTGTGAGTGAAGCTGTGCATGAAGCAGCATTAGCAGTAGACAACCATGCTATACATATGGCTAATCGCAAAAAACGCTAATTTAGTTCATCATATCAGACGTTTTATGATTTTGGCCGGGTGCACGCCCGGCTAAATTAGCGAGAGCTTGTCGTAAGCCCTGTGGGCTGAGTAGGTATCTACTTATTCAGATTTATCAGAGACAACAAACGGACTAGAGCATGAATCTTCACGAGTACCAAGGCAAACAACTGTTTGCTCAATATGGTCTGCCAGTATCCAAAGGTTACGCGGTAGACACACCGGAAGCTGCAGTAGAAGCAGTGAATAAAATCGGCGGTGATAAATGGGTTGTTAAAGCTCAGGTTCACGCCGGTGGTCGCGGTAAAGCGGGCGGCGTTAAACTGGTTGAATCAGCAGAAGCGGCAAAAGAATTTGCAGCTCACTGGTTAGGTAAAAATCTGGTGACATATCAGACGGATGCCAATGGCCAGCCTGTAACAAAAATTCTTGTTGAAACATGTACTGATATTGCTCAAGAGCTTTATCTGGGTGCTGTTGTAGACCGCTCTTCTCGTCGTATCGTTTTCATGGCTTCAACCGAAGGCGGTGTTGAAATTGAGAAAGTTGCACACGAGACTCCGGAAAAAATTCTGAAAGCAACTATAGATCCGTTGACAGGTGCTCAGCCTTACCAGGCACGTGAGTTGGCTTTTCAGTTGGGCCTGAACGGTGATCAGATCAAACAATTCACTAAGATCTTCCTGGGTCTTGCTAAAATGTTTGAAGAGAAAGATCTTGCTTTGCTTGAGATCAACCCTCTGGTTATTACTGATGCCGGTAACCTGCATTGCCTGGATGCTAAAATTGTGATCGATGGTAACGCTGTTTATCGTCACAAAGATATTCAGGAAATGCACGATCCTTCGCAGGAAGATGCTCGTGAAGCTCACGCTGCTACCTGGGATCTTAACTATGTTGCACTGGATGGTACTATCGGTTGCATGGTTAACGGTGCTGGCCTGGCAATGGGAACAATGGACATCGTTGCTACTCACGGTGGCTTCCCGGCTAACTTCCTTGACGTTGGCGGCGGTGCAACTAAAGAACGTGTTACTGAAGCATTTAAAATCATCCTGGCTGACGACAAAGTTAAAGCCGTTTTGGTTAATATCTTCGGTGGTATCGTACGTTGCGACCTGATTGCTGAAGGTATCATCGGTGCCGTTAAAGAAGTGGGTGTAACCGTACCTGTTGTTGTACGTTTAGAAGGTAACAATGCTGAGTTAGGTGCACAGCGCCTGGCTGAGTCTGGTTTGGATATCATTGCTGCTACCAGTCTGACAGATGCTGCTCAGCAAGCAGTTAAAGCTGCGGGGGGTAAGTAATAATGTCCATTCTGATTAATAAAGATACCAAAGTTATCTGTCAGGGTTTCACCGGTGGTCAGGGTACTTTCCACTCTGAGCAAGCGATCGCTTACGGTACAAAAATGGTCGGTGGTGTTACACCGGGTAAAGGCGGTACTGAGCATTTAGGTCTTCCTGTATTTAATACAGTAAAAGAAGCAGTAGAAGTTACAGGTGCAGAAGCGTCTGTCATCTATGTACCTGCTGCCTTCTGTAAAGACTCTATTCTGGAAGCGGCTAATTCAGGCATCAAACTGATCGTTTGTATCACTGAACATATTCCGGTTATGGATATGCTGCAGTGTAAAGTCAAGTGTGATGAGCTGGGTGTGCGTCTTATCGGTCCTAACTGCCCGGGTGTTATCACTCCGGGTGAATGCAAGATCGGCATCATGCCAGGTCATATCCATTTGCCAGGTAAAGTGGGCATTGTTTCCCGCTCTGGTACATTGACGTATGAAGCTGTTAAGCAGACTACGGATGCAGGTTTCGGCCAGTCTACTTGTGTAGGTATTGGTGGTGACCCGATTCCAGGCGCTAACTTCATCGATATTCTGGAAATGTTCCAGAACGATCCTCAGACTGAAGCGATCGTAATGATCGGTGAGATCGGTGGTTCTGCTGAAGAAGAAGCGGCTGCTTACATCAAAGCTAATGTGACTAAGCCTGTTGTTTCTTACATTGCGGGTGTTACTGCACCTGTAGGTAAGCGTATGGGTCATGCGGGCGCAATCATCTCTGGCGGTAAAGGTACTGCTGATGAGAAGTTTGCTGCACTGGAAGACGCAGGCGTTAAAACAGTACGTTCTTTGGCTGATATCGGCAAAGCACTGTCTGAAGTAACTGGCTGGTAAGTTAGTCTCTGGGTTTAAAAGGCAGCTTCGGCTGCCTTTTTGCATTTAGTTGCTTTTTTCGCTACTACAGGTTTTCGTTACTGCAGGTTTGTCACATGATTGCTCCGTTAGGCATAATCGTTATCGCTCAGTTGCTCGGTACATCGCTTTGGTTTACGCCAAACGGCGTTGCGGGTGCGTTAATGTCTGACTGGGGGTTGTCGTTAGATCAACTCGGGTATTTAACCAGCGCGGTCCAGTTAGGGTTTATCGTAGGGACGCTTGTTATTGCTTTTAGCGGGTTTGCTGACAGATACCGTGCCAGTCATGTTTTTGCCACGAGTGCTGTTTTAGGCGCATTATGTAATGCGTTGTTTCTCTGGTCTGAAAGCAGTTTTTCTTCTGCGCTGTGTTGGCGCTTTTTGACTGGCGTGAGTCTTGCCGGAATTTATCCATTGGGTATGAAGCTCGTCGTTAGTTGGGTGCCGAATAAAACCGGTCATGCGTTAGGCTGGTTAGTCGGCATGTTAACGCTGGGTAGCAGTTTGCCGCACGCTATGAGAGGTGTCAGTGATGGTGAACATTGGCAGTGGGTTGTGTTGGGTGCATCAGTATTTGCGTTAATCTCAGCGGTGATGATTTATTGGTTGGGAGATGGGGAGCACTTACCCGCGCGTACACAAACCAAGATGAGTGGTAAAGCGCTACAGGCGTTTAAAATACCTGCGTTTCGTGCGGCCGCTATCGCATATTTTGGACATTGTTGGGAGCTTTATGCTTTTTGGACCCTCGTGCCCGTGATTGTGTTATCCATACTTGAAGAGGCTGCCTGGTCAGCTTCGTTGGTGCCTTGGGTGTCGTTTATTATTGTTGCTGTGGGCATGCCTGCCTGTTTGATCGCCGGGCTTGCGAGTCGAGAGTGGGGGAGTGCGATTACCGCCTATCTGATGTTGCTGTCATCAGGTGTAATCTGTTTGATTTGGCCTTTCGTTGCACAAGGCCCGATAATCTTAGTGTTGATAGTGCTATTGCTATGGGGGATGACGGTTATTGCGGATTCGGCGCAGTATTCGGCGCTGGCTGCGGCTTCTTGTCCAAAAGAGTACTTGGGCAGTGCTTTAGCTTTGATGAACAGTATCGGCTTCCTAATGACAGTTTTCTCGATCACACTCACCACGGTCTTATATTCTTATATCGGTGATTACGTTGCCTGGCTCATGTTGGCGGGTCCTCTGGTTGGCTTGTGGGTCATGAAAGAGTTATTGCTGAGTGACCCGACACGTTAAGCATTGATCATTGAGCTTATATTTATCTGTTATACGCGCGATTAACCCGGGGCTTTCAGCTGTAAGGTATTGCCACTTTGTTTTAATTCAAGATGTTTGAGAAAACTCATGCCCAACAGGGCGGTACCACCCGTCATGAAAGGGTTTATATGCCCTTCAACATTTCTTAGTTTGATGTTTCCAAGCTGGACACTGTTAATTTGTGTTGAATAAACAGAGATAGCCCCGTTTGCGGTATTAACTCTGACCGCCTTACCTCTGACTAATCCCAGTTCATTGGCAACATTCTCCGGGATACTGATCACAGTTGCGCCGGTATCCAGTAAAAAAACCACCGGTTGATCGTTTATCAGTCCTGATGCCACATAATGCCCTTGTCTGTTTCGTTGCAGCACAACAGGGCTGCTTGCGTCCAAGCCTGCAGCAGAAACCAGAAGTGAGTTGGGGTTGTGTTGTTTGTCCAGCCAGTTATTAAATAACATGGTTAAAAGAAGGAGTGCAACCAACCAGGTTAAATGCCGCATAATGGCAGATACTTTATCTATCGTATTAATAAATCTATTCCTCTTACCGTTCCATCCATTAGAAATCTATCCTATCGTAAAGTTCAGCGCAAAGTTCAGCGTATAGTTCATTGAACATAATCTAGTGTCTATACTCTTTATTAAGAGGACAGTTATAGACGACAAGTTATATACGACAAGTTATAGATGACTAAGCTAAATACGACAGAGTTACAGACGACAAATTTTTTAAGACTAAGTTAAATACGACGAAGAAGTGAGCGGAGCTATCAATGCGAGCAATGTTAGAGAATATCGGGTCTTTTCTTGCGGATTACTTATCGGCTCCCAGAGATGATGACTCTTTCGTTGCGACCAGTTCGCCTGAAAGGCTCGCTTCCTGTATCCAGAAAGGCGATGTGTTGCTGATAGAGGGTACCAGTCGGGTGAGTACCGCGATCAAGTATCTGACTCAGTCAACCTGGTCTCATGCAGCTGTCTATATCGGCGAGAGCATCGACTCTATGGACAAGGCCCAAGAGGCCCGAACGTTAATAGAGGCGGATATTGTGGAAGGGGTCAGAGCGGTACCTTTGAGTACCTATTATGATCAGCATACGCGTATTTGCAGACCTGTCGGTTTGTCTGAAAATGAAATACAGCGTGTCATTGGTTATCTCATTTCACGTTTAGGTGATCAGTACGATCGGAAAAATATTTTTGACCTGGCGCGTTATCTGTTTCCAACCCCTCCTGTGCCGACAAGATGGCGACGTAAATTATTGCAGCTTGGCAGCGGTGATCCCACGCGCGCTATTTGTTCATCGTTAATTGCGGAAGCCTTTCAGTCGATTCATTATCCGATATTGCCTTCAGTCGTATACGGTGAAGAAATTGGTCAAAGAGAACGTATGTTATTTATTCGACACTCAAGCCTGTTCACGCCACGTGATTTTGATGTTTCTCCCTACTTCAAAGTGATTAAGCCAATGCTGGAAAAAGGATTCAATTATCATAATATTGTTTGTTGGGGCGCGCCGCTGGTTAGTCAGGATGAGCATCAGGAAGTGACTCAGGAGCAGATTCCGGATGCAGTACATGTCGAGAGTGGGAAAGATAACACAGAGGCAAAATCCGATAATTAACCGTGTTGCAGAGAGCATTAAATGAGTCAGCACCAGATTGAACTACTGATTAAGTCGCATATACCGATTATCGTTATTGAAACGCATGAAGAAAATCAGACGCTTGATATGATTGCAGGTATGCGTGCGGTATTGCAGCGTCCGGTTTTCAAATGGAGTTTAACGGAAGGGTTCGAACGGCTCGATCAGTCGATGCCAGCTCAGAAGCTTTTTTCCAAGCCCACCGATGCTCTTGGGCATATAAAGTCAGTTCAGGTTCCCGGTGTTTATATCCTTGCTGACTTCCATCCGTTTATTGATGACCCGATGCATATACGCTTACTTAAAGATATCGCATTGAGTTTTAATCATTTAGGCCACACCGTAATTCTGCTCAGCCATGCATTTGATATTCCGGTAGAGCTTAAAAAACTTAGCGCTAAGCTTGAAATATCTTTACCGCTGCGTGCAGAGCTGGAGCGGATTATCAGGGAAGAGGCGCGCGCCTGGACGCAGCAGAGTGGCCAGCGAGTTCAAACTGACAATAAGGCACTGAGTATGTTAGTCAACAACCTGGTGGGGTTGTCCCGGATGGATGCACGGCGGTTAGCGCGTAACGCTATTTTTGATGACGGTGCTATTTCGTTGAGTGATATGCCTGACGTTGCTCAGGCCAAGTATGAGTTACTGAGCAATCAGGGTAATCTGAGTTTTGAGTATGACACTGCAACGTTTTCGGATATTGCCGGTTTTGGGCGGCTCAAGCAATGGTTGAACGAACGTAAGGAGTTTTTTACCGGGGAGGCCCGGGTCACGCATCTGCCTGCGCCCAAAGGTATGCTGCTTCTGGGAGTGCAAGGCTGTGGTAAAAGTCTGGCAGCTAAAGCAGTGGCTGGTGCATGGCAGGTTCCATTATTGCGATTAGATTTTGGTGCGCTTTATAACAAATATTACGGAGAAACGGAGAAGAATCTCCGGGATGCGTTGATAACAGCCGAGGTGATGTCACCTTGTGTTTTATGGCTGGATGAAATAGAAAAGGGCATCGACAGTGGTAATGCGGATAGTGGTCCGGCTAAGCGTATTTTGGCTACCCTGTTAACCTGGATGGCAGAGAAGAAAGCGCCTGTTTTTCTTGTTGCGACAGCGAATGATATTACAGCGTTACCGCCTGAGTTAGTGCGTAAAGGGCGTTTTGATGAGATATTTTTTGTAGATTTGCCGAATAAGGAAGTACGCTTCAGTATTTTTGATATTCACCTGAAAAGGCAAAAGCAGTTGCCAGAAACCTATGATTTCTATCGACTGGTGGAAGCAAGTGAAGGCTTCTCTGGTGCGGAAATTGAGCAGGCAGTCATCTCAGCTTACTATTGCGCACACGCTCAAGGGTTGGCATTGTCACAATCACTGTTAATGGATGAGTTATGTAAAACCAGACCGCTCTCTATTGTGATGTCTGAAAAGATAGCCGCGTTGCGTGGTTGGGCCAGGGATCGAACAGTTCCTTGCGAGTAGCATCAAATGTTTTTTACTCAATTAGTGGCGTAGAAATATAAATCGTTTCATAATATGCGCACAAACACTTCAATCGTGTACACAGTTTGTCATCCTCTGACAGGTGCTTATCTTGGCACATACTGAAAGCACGAATCTTTGTTTGCTTTTTATATACATACTCTTCGGGACACCTAGTTGAAAATACGTTTGCTGGAATTTGATTATCTGCGTGCGCTCGCCATAATCCTGATCGTGCTTGGACACTCTGTTTATAACTCGGAAAAAGGGTTTCCTGTTCTATTGGAAAACCTGGTACGCGGTGGCACCGCTGTTTTTGTGTTTATATCCGGTTTCTTTTTGCATGCGGTGTTTTCTAAAAACTTCGAACTGCAATCGTTTTTAGTGAAAAAGCTGAAAAATGTCTATGTACCTTTTCTGGTTGTGTCTGTTGTTGGTCTGGCATTTCGCGTGTTTGGCTGGGGAGTGATTGACGACTTACCGTTGAATAAAATCGGGCTGAACATTTTTCATACAGTAAAAAACTTTTATGTGCTTTTTCCTCACTGGTATATCCCTTTTATTATGGTGGTGTTTATCTTATCACCGTTCTATCTTGGTTTTTCACGACTGCCGGTTTGGCGGCAATTACTTATGTTTTTCTTGTTCTCTTTGTTGGCGGTGATTTTGCATCGTCCTCACGGCAACGCCAGTGTGTTACAGTCGTTACTTTATTACACTCCTTTTTATCTGATGGGGATATTGTATTCGCAGCACAGACCCTGGTTTGAAGAAAAGTATCAGCAGATTCTGACTATTGCTGTTGTGCTGGTGGCAGGGGCTATGTATCTGCAAACTTATGTATGGGTTTGGGTCGGTAATTATCACAAATCATTTTTTGGATTTCGTGGTGTTGACCTGCAGTTTATCCAAAAGATCGGTTTATGTTTTATTTTGCTGGCGATTTGTCAGATGCTGGCCCGCCGTGAAAAAACATCCGCCTGGTTAAAAGAGGTCGGTGATTTGAGTTTTGCCATCTTTTTTCTGCATCCGCTATTTACGATGGCGATGGCGAATATTTTTCCACTACTGGGGTGGAGAGGTGTGTCAGGCGGCGCTTTGTTTAGTGTGGCGATGACATTGCTGGTATTTAGTATCAACTTTTTCGGTAGTTTTTATACGGCTCGTTTGTTCAGGTCACTACTGCCAACAAAAAGTCGCTGGCTAATCGGCGCTTAATCCTTGCTGGGTCCGGTGCGCGTCGGATGAAATACGACTAATATCTGTGGATTTATGATTACATCCACGTAACAAAAGTGTAAATTGACGCCATTTGATGACAGTTAAAGTCAGGCTGCTCACCAGAGTTGCTATGACTTCTGAATAGATTGATCATTTTAGATTGATCATTTTTGCTTGCTCTAAGCCATAACTAAAGAATTTAAATATGTCCTTATTATCTAAAGCTATAAGCTCCTTGCAGTGGAAAAAACTGACCTCAATTAGCCTTTTATTGCCGGGGCTGGCGGTTGTATCAATGATGCCTTTAACAGCTAAGGCTGCTGCAGCAAAAGCTGTGGCCACCCCAGAGGTGCAATACGCTGTCAGTGGTAAATTCAATCGTAATACGGTCGCTGATTTGGCGCGTAAACTGTCTAAAAAACCCTACAAAGAGCCGGATGTGACTTTGCCGGCCAGTCTGCAAGGGCTGAGTTATGATCAGTACCGGGATATTCGTTTTAATCCGGCTTCCTCTATCTGGGCTGATGAGGCACTGCCGTTTCAAATGCAGCTGTTTCATCGTGGTTTCTATTTTAAAGAGACCGTTGAGATCGCTATCGTTGAGGAAGGCGAATCTCATCATCTGAAGTATAGTCCTGACCTGTTTACAACGGGCGAAGTGATGCAGCAACCCTTACCGGGTGAAGATGTTGGTTTTGCTGGTTTTCGTTTGCATAACGCGTTAAACCGTCCTGACTATTTTGATGAAATGGCCGTCTTTCAGGGCGCAAGTTATTTTCGATCATTGGGAAAAAATCAGGCGTACGGCCTTTCTTCCCGCGGCTTGGCGTTAAAAACAGCAGACCCTGAAGGGGAGCAATTCCCGACTTTTCGTGCTTTCTGGATAGAAAAGCCTGCTAAAGACAGTAGCTCGATTGTGGTTCATGCCTTACTGGACAGTGCAAGTACAACAGGTGCTTATCGTTTTACGCTGCGCCCGGGCAAAAATACAGTGATGGACATCGAGGCAACGCTTTTTCCGCGTGAAGACTTAAACAAGGTGGGACTGGGCACGGGCACCAGTATGTTCATGTTCTCCTCTTATGAAAGAGCCAAGGTAGATGATTTTCGTCCACGGGTTCATGACTCGGATGGTTTGTTGATGCTGAATGGGCGTGGTGAGCGCTTGTGGCGTCCGCTGGGTAATCCGGCAAAACTGCAGATCAGTGCTTTTATGGATAATGGACCGTTAGGCTTTGGTCTGTTGCAGCGTAATCGTGACTTCAATAACTTCCAGGATCTGGAAGCTCGCTATGAGCGCCGCCCAAGCTTATGGGTTGAACCTGTCGGCAACTGGGGTAGAGGTGCTGTGGTATTGGTTGAAATTCCAACCGAGTCAGAAATTCACGATAACATTGTGGCTTACTGGTCTCCTAAGGAAACTATTCCTGCCGGTTCCGAATATCACTACGCATATCGCTTAGTGTGGGGAACTGCGCCTGTGGCGGGCCAGGGTGAGGCGGTTGTTGATGCTACACGTAGCGGACGGGCGGGCATTACCGGGCCGACACCAAAACGATTATTTGTGATCGATTATCGCTTTCCGAATCCATTGCAAGACATAGAAATACACAAGCCTACAGCAAAAGTTAAACACTCTGCCGGCAATATAAAAAATATTGTGGTCAATGAAAATACGCTCAACGGTGGCTATCGTGTCACTTTTGAACTAGACCCCATGGATGAAAAGCTGATTGAATTACGCATGGATCTTGAGTTCACGGATGGACGGAAGGCGGAAAGCTGGATGTATCAGTGGACCAAGTAAGCTACCGAACGGTTCACCGGCATGAAGCGGCAATGCCGCCGATTGAATCCGGGATGCCAGTAGAGCGTCCCGGAGAGATGCCTGCTCAATCTTTGCAAAGTTTTAGTGATGAGAATCGACGCTCACCGGTCAATCCGAATGGTTGTCACTCCCATGCATGGCGGCGCTGGCTGGTATTAGGCTCCGCGTTATTGCTGTCCGTGTGGGGCATTAATGAGATGCGGGCGGTACTTGCTGTCGGTGAGATGACCTTTGTTGAGTATCTGGTGCTCTTACTTTTCAGCCTGACCTTCAGCTGGATTACGGTTGCCTTTAGTGGATCGATCATTGGTTTTTTTTATGTGCTCGGTCAGCGCCGCTCCCCGCCTGCGCGTTCAAAAATACCGCTCAATGGTCGCACCGCTGTGCTGATGCCTACCTACAATGAATCCCCAGAGCGAATATTCGCATCAATTGAGGCAATGGCGTGCGCTGTTGGCGAAACCGGAGAAGGCAAGGCTTTTGACTGGTTTGTTATTAGTGATACCACTGACCCTGATATAGCATTAACCGAAGAAGCGGGCTTTCATGCGCTGCGTGAACGCATCGGCAAAACCGTTAATGTTTACTATCGCCGTCGCAGACAGAATACGGCAAGAAAAGCAGGTAACGTTGCTGACTTTTGTCGGCGTTGGGGCGCACATTATGATCACCTGTTGGTACTTGATGCCGATAGCCTGATGGACGCTGATACGATGCTGGAGTTAGCGCGTCGTATGGAGGCAGATCCTGATGCGGGCTTGATTCAAACGATTCCGCAACTCATAAATGGCACCACATTAATGGCGCGTCTGCAGCAGTTTGCTACCCGGGTGTATGGCCCGGTCGTCGGCACCGGACTTGCCTGGTGGACAGATAAAGAGGGTAATTTCTGGGGACATAACGCTATTATCCGTACGACTGCGTTTATGTCGGCTGCCGGGTTACCTGATCTTAAAGGTGCGCCTCCTTTTGGTGGTCATATCCTTAGTCATGACTTTGTAGAAGCCGCATTGATTCGTCGGGCAGGCTGGAGTGTGATTATTGCGGCTGATCTGGGTGGTTCGTATGAAGAGTGCCCACCGTCGATGATTGATCTGGCTATTCGTGACCGTCGCTGGTGTCAGGGAAATTTACAGCATAGCCGCGTTGTGACTGCCAAAGGGTTGCACTGGGTGAGCCGCACTCATCTGCTGACGGGTATTATGTCGTACCTGTCTTCACCGTTATGGTTGATGCTGATAATGGTGGGTTTGGTGCTGGCCTTGCAAGCACAATTTATCCGGCCTGAATATTTTACAGATGAGTTTTCACTCTTCCCTTCCTGGCCACGGATGGATGCTGCGCGCGCATTAACCTTATTCTTTTTTACCATGATTATCTTGTTTACCCCCAAAGTGCTGGGGTTTATCTCCTACCTTATGAATGGAGCACTAAGAAGGCAGTCCGGTGGTTTTTTTCGGTTGATTATCAGCTTTATTCTCGAGGTGATACTGTCGGCGCTGATTGCTCCGATTATGATGCTGATCCACAGTGGCGCTGTTATGTCGATTCTGCTCGGTCACGACTCTGGCTGGAATCCACAGCGACGCGATGATGGTAGTTTGCCGCTCAAATCATTGATTTATAGACATCGTTGGCACATGACTGTCGGTATCTTTTTAACCGTCGCGGCTTATTTTAACTCGTTGGTGCTGTTGGCGTGGTTATCACCGGCTATTGCCGGGATGTTGTTAGCGGTACCCTTGTCAATGTTGACCAGTTCCTGGAGCGTTGGCGCACGGGTGAAAAAATGGGGTTTACTACGCACACCTGATGAAGCGCAGAGGCCGGCGATCCGCCAAGCGATGGACGACATCCGGGTGGATTATGAAGAGGCGATCAGTCATTCACCTGATTTGGTCGAGATGGCGAGTAATCCGCGTTGGTATGCTGTGCATTTGGCACTGATTGACCGTATGCCCTCACGTCCCCGCGGACAAGTGGATGCTGTTGAAGCGACAGCGGCTATGAAAATACGTGAAGCGAGCAGTGTCAGTGAAGCGGTCAGTTATCTGAACCAGCGGGAGCAAGCGTTAGTGCTGGCGACCCCTGAGTTGTTTACGGCGTTGTCTCATTTGTCGCAGTTAGCGCCCGCTAATGTTCGTTAATGGCCTTTCGGGCTGTTAACTATTGAACAATAGAGAACAGTTTAACAACTCACTCTCTCCGATAAATATTCAGAGAGTTGTTTGATAGCGGCCTTATTCAGTCTTAACCCTAGTTTTGTTCTACGCCAGATAATATCGTCAACAGTGGCTGCCCACTCATGCTTTATTAAGTAATCAACTTCGACAGCATATAAATCAGGGCTAAAATGAGTACCCAGATCTTCTATTGTCGATGCCATATTTAATAGCGTGTGGGTGAGGGTGCCGTAGGTGCGTACATAACGAGTTCGCAGCTTGGCAGGTAGCCACGGATAGCGCAATCTGAGTTCATTTGACAGTGCAGAATGGTCTTTGAAGTCACCACCGGGTAGCGCTGCATCAGCGGTCCAGGCGGGTCCTGAGCTTACGCCGTCGCCTCTACTTAAGCGCAGTGCACACAGTTGATTGACAGCGGCTTCCGCTAATTTACGGTAAGTTGTTATTTTTCCGCCAAAAACAGACAGTAAGGGTGCTCCGTTAACCGGCGCATCGATTTCAAAAGTGTAATCCCGGCTTACTGCCTGAGCAGAGTCTGATGCGTCGTCATCCAGCAGCGGGCGAACCCCCGAATAACTCCAGATGATATCAGTTGTTTTAATCGGATTTTTGAAGTGCTCATTGGTTACTGCGATTAAGTAGTCAACTTCATCCTGGCTAATCGTAACGGTAGCCGGATCTCCCTCATACTCAACATCTGTCGTGCCGATTAAAGAATATTTCTCTTCATAAGGGATAACAAAAACGATTCGTTCATCTTCGTTTTGCAGAATATAAGCTTCAGGCCCCGCATGAAGTCGCGGCACAATGATATGGCTACCTTTGACTAAACGCAGCCGTTTAGGGGCTGGCAATTGCATCACATCAGGGAAAAATCGGCTAACCCAAGGGCCTGTTGCATTTACCAGCATGCGTGCCTGTATGGTTTCGGTTTTACTCTTTGAAGTATCCTGCAGCGTCGCTTTCCACAGGTTGTCAGACCGTGAGGTATTTACACAACGAGTATGGGTTCTGATGGTGGCTCCTGCATGCTGAGCAGCCATTGCATTCAATACGACTAAGCGGGCATCGTCGACCCATCCATCCGAATATTCAAAGCCTTGCGTCATCGCAGGTAACAGAGGGCTGTCCACCCCAAAATCGACACTCTCAGACGCACCCAGGGTGGTACGGGTTGCCAGGTGATCATAAAGAAACAAGCCCGCACGAATCATCCAGGCTGGGCGTAGATGCGGTTGGTGAGGCAGTAAAAAACGCAACGGCCAGATAATATGCGGCGCTTTTTTTAATAACACCTCCCGTTCGGCCAGCGCCTCTCTCACCAGCCGGAATTCATAATGTTCAAGATAGCGTAGGCCACCATGAATCAGCTTACTGCTGCTTGATGAGGTCGCAGAAGCCAGGTCGTTCATCTCGCAAAGCATTACACTCAAGCCTCTGCCAGCGGCATCCGCTGCAATGCCTGCACCATTGATGCCTCCGCCTATCACCAGTAGGTCAACTATCGGCTGTTGATGACTCATGGTTGAACTTCCCTCCGCTGTCATGTGTCATTAGGCTTCTGTTTTATCTTAAACAGCAGGGTTATGCGAACAATTCTCAATGCTTGCTGTCTGCCGGTGCTGGTTAGCATGTATGCGAAACGGTAAAATACAGAAGGTTTTATCAGAAGCTGAAAATACAGGCTTTTAAAAACAGCTCTTTTAAATAAGGATCGTAAACATCAATATTGCATATCATTTTCGGACGCAGACTCGCCGGTTACAGATTCTGTTAGCGATCACTTTTGGCATTTTTATTGTGGGACTCATCACGCCGATCATTACTATGACGAAATTTGTGTTGTTGGAAAATACTTTCTCGGTGCTGAGTGGTGCGCTTGGACTTTTAAAAGAGGGGCAGTTTTTTCTGTTTGTGGTGATTACTGGGTTTAGTGTGGTGTTGCCTCTGCTCAAAATGGCGGTGTTGTATCAATTACTCAGCGCTAAGCGGCAGGCTTCAGCGCATCTGGACAGATACTTACACTGGATGCACCTGTTTGGTAAGTGGTCGATGTTGGATGTGTTTGTCGTCGCGGTGCTGGTGGTAGCGGTAAAGCTGGGGGCGATAGCCAGTGTGGAGATGCGCGTTGGGCTGTATGCTTTTACGGCAGCGGTGGTGTTAACCATGTATATAACAGCGCGAGTGGTAAGCTTGACGGATAATTTGCCAGCAGAGAGGCAAGAAACGACACTGCGTTAGTGGCTAAGTTAGTGGCTGCGTTAGTCACTGCGCGATTGCTTGCTTGAGTGCGTGGTTTTGTTAGTTAATCAGTAGTAGGAAGGTAATGTGACAGAGAAGCAGACGAGAAAGGGGCAGAGCAATAGCGACAAAGGTTACGACTTTGCAAAGAAGTACAAGGTGTCGGTGTGGGCGTCGCAATATCCCTACGCTGATGTGCCTGATGAATATTTTGAAGAGACATTCAGTAAAAACAATAGCCGTGCGGTTAATACCTGGTCACGGAATTTTAACCTTAAGTATTTCAAACCTGAAAACTTAGAAACCAATGGCACAGAAGAAGGCCTGATCAGTATTGAAGTGGCAGCCGGTGAGTGTTCTTTCTCAACCTCGTATATGCAAACCTTGTTGAGTAAAGCTAAAAAGAAAAAACTGCAAGAGGTCAGTTGGATCATTTTGCTGTTTGACGTCGAGTACAGCCTGAAGATTTCCGGTGTCGGCAAGGATCAGTATATGACTTTTCTCGGCGCATTTGATTACGACGATGGCGCTGAGAATGTTTATGACGTTGAGAATCCTGAGCTTGATGAGGCTGACCCTGATCAGGTCGAACCGGATGATGTAAGCAAATAGCTGTTATGGTATCTTCAGCGTGCTCCGCATCTACTCGTTGAGTCGATGCGGTTCTAATTCTATCTGAGTGATTCGCAGCCCCAGCATGATCACTTTTCCCAGGTAACGGTCTTCTCCGGTCGATGAGAACTCAAACACATAGCGTCGCCACAGTCTGAGTTGGCCGTTGTCGTCACGTTTTAACCATAGTGCTCTGAGCCCGACACTCTCATCCAGCAATTGCAGTGACATCTCTTTGCAGCTTTTGCGAGCGGCATTGAGAGCAACTTCTTTTACTTTTTGTGCCGCCCACCAATACCACAGGCTAAGGCAGATCAAGGTGAACCAGAGTAGATCTGAAAATTCAATAAACATCGATAAGGCACTTTGATAGATTTTCTATCAGTTTGCGGTAAAAACCTTTGAAAATAAAGACTCACACGTATTACCTTTATTCTGTGCGTCATCACAGGCAGTTACTGATGCGAATTTCCGGATGCAAATTTCTTCAGGTAGGTTGTCTGATGCGAGTTCCCTGATATGTGCATCTCTGATGCGAATAGTTGAGTAAAATGCTATGGTTTGCCTGAGTAATAGTCTGGGATAAAAAGATGGGTATGTTAAAAGCATTCAATCAGTTGACGTTGGAAAATGGCTATCTGGATTTTCCGGCTAATTTCTATCATCGGGTTAACCCTCGTGGATTAAAAAATGCACACTTGATCAGTTTTAACCCGGATGTTGCTACCGTTCTGGATCTGGATCCCTGGTCAGTGCTGCCTTCTGATTTAGCACGCTTTTTTGGGGGTGGTGATATTTTACCCGGCAGCGAACCGCTGGCGATGAAGTATGGGGGGCATCAGTTTGGCCAATACAATCCAGATCTTGGCGATGGGCGTGGGTTGTTGCTGGGCGAGGTCGTCAATAGCAAAGGTGAACGCTGGGATCTGCACCTCAAAGGTGCGGGTAAAACGGCTTATTCGCGTTTTGGCGATGGCCGGGCAGTGTTACGTTCCAGCATCCGTGAATATCTGATCAGTGCCGCGATGCAAGGTTTAGATATCCCCACCACACAAGCGTTATGTTTGGTCGGTAGTGAAGAGTACACCATGCGGGAAGGGATGGAGCTGTGTGCCAAGGTACTGCGGGTCACTCAATGTCATATTCGCTTTGGTCACTTTGAACATCTGTATTACACCCGGCAACATGAAGCGCTTAAAACCCTGGCCGATTACTGTCTGGACCGATACTTCCCCGCCTGCAAAACAGCGCATAAAGAATCGGCAGAACACGCTTCAGCAGAGCAGGCCTACCTTGCTATGTTCAAACAGATTCGTGATCTTTCTATCGAGATGGTTGCTAAATGGCAAGCGTACGGTTTTGTTCATGGAGTAATGAATAGCGATAATATGTCTATTTTAGGTGAGACCTTTGATTATGGGCCCTATGTGTTCATGGATAGGTATCAACCGGACTTTATCAGTAATCATACGGATTACGAGGGCCGCTACGCCTTTAAGCGTCAGCCTGATATTATGTTGTGGAACTTGTCCTGTTTGGCGGAGGCGTTATTACCTCTGATTGATCGTGAGGCGCTGGTAGCCGCACTGGATGAGTATAAAGATCTCTATCAGCAGGCGTATTATCAGCAGATGACTACGCGCCTGGGGTGGCTAACAGATCAAGAGGGCGATACTCTGCTGGTGGATCAGTTAATCCAGCTGGCAACCAGGCAGCGTATCGATTTGAACCGTTTTTTACGCGACCTGTGTGATCTGCAGGCCGATAACGATGCTAGCTTGCATCAGTGTCTGGGGCATTTTACGGATCCGGTTGCGGCGGCTGACTGGCTAGTGGCTTACACGCGTCGAACAGAACTGGAAGCCTCCAGTTTTCCGATCCGACAACAGCAGATGCGAAGTGTTAATCCCTGTTATCTGTTACGCAGTTATATGCTTGAAGAAGCAATTCTTGAAGCAAATAACGGTGACTACCGGCTGGTCAATACATTGTTGAGTGTGGTTCGTCAGCCCTTTGAAGATAAAGCAGAATATGCCCGATATGCGGGCGAGCCTCCTGAGTGGGCCGGCGGTATCAGTCTGAGCTGTTCATCCTGAGGTGTCGGATAGCGATAAATAGCTCGTTTCAGCTGCTTAAGATTGATTTGATCGATTAGCGGTAGATTATTGGTTGATTATTGGTTGATTATTGGTTGATTAAAGGTTCACTCCATTGGGATAATTGGCTCATTGAGAGTGACTAATTGCGTTTAAGAGGAAAGTCCATGCCATTGCTAGATAGCTTTACCGTTGACCATACACGTATGCATGCTCCGGCTGTGCGTGTCGCAAAAACGATGCAGACGCCCAGTGGCGATACGATCACCGTGTTTGATTTGCGCTTTTGTCTGCCTAATAAAGAAATTCTGAGTGAGCGTGGAATCCATACGCTGGAGCATCTGTTTGCCGGTTTCATGCGTGATCACCTGAACGGCAAGAATGTAGAAATTATTGATATCTCTCCGATGGGATGTCGTACTGGTTTTTACATGAGTCTGATCGGCCAGCCAACCGAGCAAGCCGTGGGTGATGCCTGGTTAGCGGCGATGAATGATGTTGAAAAAGTACAGGCGCAGAGTGATATTCCAGAGCTGAATGAATATCAGTGCGGCACCGAACAGATGCACTCACTGGATGAAGCGAAACAAATCGCAGCCAATGTGAAGGCACGTGGTATTTCAGTTAACAGTAATGAAGAACTGAAATTAGATGCAGAGTTTCTGAAAACTCACTCTTGATTAAAGAGTCAGCCTTGATTCAGGAGTCAGTCGAAGCGCCCGTCTGTAAATAGGGCGGGCTTTTCATTCTCTTTATTGGTAAGGGCTGCACGTTTTTCAGTATTTGCACCGGGTATCACAAACCCAATTCCTCCGCTTACCAGCAGAATGACGCCAGCAAAAAAGATCCAGTCGCACAAGCCTCGCACCAGATATAAATTGAGGTGATCAGCTTTTATGCCACGAACACCTTTGCGCATCAGCCAGGGCAGCATAAAAGCGAGGCCGATATTTTCAGTCGGCGTCGAGATCAATTGAGAATCCTGTTACTTCATTTACAATGAATGTTTAAATAACCGCTGGACGACGTTAATGGATGATATTTCGACAATTTTAATCCAAAACTGGTTAAACCTGGCCGCTCTGGCTTGGTTTCTGATCTGTTTTCGTGGATATATTTTTTATGTGAAGCGAAAGAGCTTAACAACGCCGTGTCTTGTCAGCGTAATGCATATGTATCGTCAGGAATGGATGTTGCGCGTTATGGAGCGCGAAAATCGTATTGCTGATACTTCAGCCATCGCTAACCTGGAACGCAGTGTCTCCTTTTTTGCCTCAACTACCATGCTGATTTTAGCCGGTTTAATGACAGTGCTTGGCTCAACGGATAAAGCCATAGATCTGGTAGCGGATATCCCTTTTGCGATAATGGCAACCCGTCAAGAGTGGGAGCTTAAAATCTTGCTGTTAATTGTGCTGTTCATCTATGCCTTCTTTAAGTTTACCTGGAGTTTGCGTCAATACGGTTTTGCTTCTGTGATGGTCAATGGTGCTCCGTTACCTGATGCACAGATCCCTCAGCAAGTGAGGCAAGTAAATGCGGACAGAATCGCTAAAATGACATCTAAGGCGGCCAATAATTTTAATACCGGCTTGCGAACATTTTATTTTAGTCAGGCCGTTTTAGGCTGGTTTATCAACCCTGTACTGTTTATGGGCTTAGCAACTTTTATCGTATATATACTCTATCGTCGTGAATTTAAGTCTTCTACCTTGCATATATTAATGATGTCGTCGGACCCCGAGAAACAGCCATGAGCGAACAGGTACTGGAGAGGTGTCGTCGCGCGATAGGCGCTTTAGTACATATGCGTAAGTTGCAGGTGATCAAAGCAGACGAACAAAGCGTTTCTGTTGTTCTACCTGTGCAGGATTAACTCGTGAGTCCGGCGTTCGATACCTATATGCCTGCAGGATCAGATCGGGACACGTTTGCCATGTGTACTATGAAGCGACAGGGGCACCGGCTTGCCAATTGTTCGATCATTTTAAAAAATACCCTTGAAAAGTGAAACAGTGCCCCCATCTCTCTGGAAGTGAAAAAATCATTTTTCTAAGAGAATAAGGTACTGTATCTATGAGCACAGAAACGCAGAAAGAAACGCTTGGTTTTCAGACGGAAGTAAAGCAACTCCTGAATCTGATGATCCATTCTTTGTACTCTAACAAAGAGATCTTCCTGCGCGAGCTGATCTCCAATGCATCAGACGCGGCTGAAAAACTACGCTTTAAAGCACTGTCAAATGGTGCTCTTTATGAAAATGACGGTGATCT
>NZ_JBFIIH010000011.1:0-52959 GCF_041601355.1 Neptunomonas sp. | reverse complement strand
TCCTGGGCAGAGATTGGCAGCACGCGAAACACAACAAAGTGGTCGCTTTGCATGTGATTCCAGGAATTTGGCAGATGCAGAATACGCATGGAACCAAGCTTAGGGTTTTTGATGCGGCCAAGCAGTTTTTTACTGCCTTCAGAGCCATCCATTGTCATGGCCTGCGTGCCTTTTTTTAGCGGCATGCGGACGATACGGTTACGTTTGCCGGGACCATAGCTGCGGTGCTCATGCGGAATACCTTCTGCATCCCACTCTGCCGCTTGCGTGTTGTAGTGGTCTACGAAGTCTTGCGGGGCGCGTGGGTCGTTGGTGTCATCCCATTCCAGTAAGCTGTTGAGCAGTTCCGGATGGTTAGCGGCGCAATGGTAGCATTCACGGTTGTTTTCTAAAACGAGCTTCCAGTTGGCTTTTTCATACATGTTGGACTCCACCGCTAACTTGGTGTTTTCAACATCGTACGGTTCCATGTACTCATCCAGCGTGGCGAGGAACTCGTCAAAATCGCCTTGAGGCTCTTCGGCGGCAAGGCTGATAAAAATGAAGCCGCCTGCCGTTTTACACAGGGCTTTTTTCAGACCGTTCTGTTTCATGTCAAAGCTTTCACCCATATCTGAGCCGGCGAAGAGCAGGTTGCCTTTCAGATCATAGGTCCATGTATGGTAGGGGCACACCAGATTAGCGGCTTTGCCACGCTGCTTGGTGCAAATTCGTGAACCGCGGTGGCGGCAGGTATTGTGGAATGCGTTGATGTTACCTTCTGCGTCACGCACGATCAGTACCGGATTCTGGCCGATTTCTAGCGTGATGTAATCGCCTTTTGAAGGCACTTCACTGCTCATGCCGACAAACAGCCACTCTTTTTGAAAAACCTCCTCCATATCTACGCGGAACATCTGTGGGTCATTATACAACGGCTGTGGAAGTGAGTAGTTAGGCGCACGCGCTTCCAACAGTTGTTCCATTTCCTGCCGTGCATCAGCGTAAGTGGCGCTGGTGATATTAAGCAGATCGTTCTGGTTCATTTGTTCTTATCCTCGATAGCACCAGAGTGTGCGTAAATTTTTAGCCCGTTTGGCACAGTATCCCTGCCATTCGTAGCGGCATGGGTGATGCGTTAATCGTCTTATATTGGCGGACGCGTAGTTTGACCATTTACGACATGAAAGCATCTATAAATCGACCTCAGGCCGCAGTGAAATCCGATATATGTCGCTATAAGCAAGTTTTTGTCGCTATTGGCTAAATGAGTATTGGAAGGAAGCATGAGAATGCATACATCGAGTTCCATTCATGCGAAGAATAATAGAGAGAAAAACGATGGCAAATCCAGCAGCGGTAGCGGTGAATACCGATGCATTCATACCGGTTAATACACAAACTTGGGTGAATGGTCGTCACAATGTGCGTTGTGTCAAGGTGATCGATGAAACCTGGGATGTAAGAACATTCTGTTTTATGGCAGAACAGCCGGTCATGTTCTTTTTTAAACCCGGGCAGTTTGTCACGCTTGAACTGGAAGTCGAAGGTCGCCAGGTGATGCGTTCTTATACGATTTCCAGTGCACCGTCTGTTCCTTACAGTTTTTCTATCAGCGTTAAACGCGCGCCGGGTGGACTGGTATCGAACTGGTTGCATGACAACTTAGAGGAAGGGCATGAATTAGCAGTGCATGGGCCGGTTGGGCAGTTTAATTGTATCGACTTTCCGGCAGATAAAGTGTTGTTTCTTTCGGGCGGCGTAGGTATTACACCGGTAATGTCGATGGCACGCTGGTATTTCGATACCAACGCTGATGTGGATATGGCGTTTGTGCACAGTGCCCGTACGGCTAAAGATATCGTGTTTCAGCGTGAGCTGGAGCACATGGCTTCCAGGATTGTAAATTTCACGCTGCATGTCATTTGTGAAAGAGTCGAACGTGGCCAGGCGTGGAGCGGTTATCGGGGTTATCTGGATCAGGCAAAATTAAGCATGATGGCACCGGATTTTATGCAACGTGAGATTTTTTGTTGCGGGCCAACACCCTACATGAAGGCGATAAAGGCATTACTGGAAAGCAATGGCTTTGATATGAGGCGTTATCATGAAGAGTCGTTCGGGGCGACCCCCGTTGATGTTAAAGAGGATGCCATAGAGCAGGCAGAGATTGCGCAGGAAGAGATTGACGCACTGGTGCAGGCGGATATGGTGCGTGTTGAATTTGCCTCTACCGGCAAAAGTATACAAATTGCGCCAGGAGAAACAGTGCATGCAGCAGCGGCTAAGCTGGATCTGCATATTCCTAAAGCGTGCGGTATGGGGATTTGTGGGACGTGTAAAGTGTTAGTAAAAACCGGTGAGGTGACCATGGAGCATAACGGAGGTATTACGGATGAGGATGTTATCGCCGGGTATGTTTTGTCATGCTGTAGTGTGCCTAAAGGTGATGTAGTAGTGGATTTTTAATCATGCATTTTAGTCTTTCATAGTCAGTGATTTTAGTTAGGTGATGATACAAAGACCCGACTCAACCGGCTGCGTTTATAGAGAACATAATGGAAGCAGAGCATATAGAGGTTGCTGGATTTCTGAGCCAGTTTCAGCCCTTTAGCGGGTTACCGCAAGAGACGATTAACAGTATTGCCCAGCAGGTTGAAATAGCTTACTACCGGGCCGAAAGTAATATTTTTAATTTTGGTGATGAAGTGCACGATTTGTGCATTATTCGTAGTGGTTCAGTTGAAATCTATCGACGTAACGGTGATCTGTATAATCGACTCAGTGCGGGTGGGTTGTTCGGCCAGATGGGCTTACTGATGAACAACCTTATCCGTTTGCCGGTTAAAGCGCTGGAAGACTCTCTGATCTACTTCATTCCTGAATCAGTATTTATTTCGTTATGTGACGAGTTTGAGGCGTTTGCTTATTTTGTCGAAATGGATGATCACTCAAACTTGCAGCATGCCGCTTCGGATAAAAACGCGAATAGCTTAATGGTCTCCAAGGCGACTATGTTGATCTCTCGTGAGCCGGTTAGCATTTTAAATACTGCAACGATTCGTCAAGCAGCAGAGAAGATGACGGAGGAAGGTGTCTCTTCTTTGTTGATCGTTAATGCCGCTTCGCCAGCGCTTTCTTCAGCCCTCTCTTCACCGCTCTCTTCACCCCTCTCTTCCATGACTGCTGAAAGTCAGGAGGGGGAGAGGGAGCAGCAGATGGTGGGTATTATTACGGATAGGGATCTGCGCACGAGGGTAGTATCAACGGGATACCCCTTAGACGCCAGCATCGATCAGGTGATGTCAACCGATCTGGTAACACTTGATGTAGATGCTTATGCGTTTGAGGCGATGCTGAGTATGCTTCGCTATAACTTGCACCATCTGCCGATACTGGATAAAGGTCGTCCGGTGGGTGTTATTGCTATCTCTGACATTGTCCGTTATGAGTCGCAAAGCAGTTTGTATATGGTGGGTACGGTATTTCGCCAGAACAGTGTCGAAGAGCTTAAGCTTATCTCTAAAGAGATCTCTTCCTGCTTTGTGCGCCTGGTTAATGAAGATGCTAACTCGCATATGATTGGTAGTGCGATGTCGGTGATAGGACGTAGTTTTAAGCAGCGATTATTGGAATTGGCTGAGGAGCATTTAGGGCCACCGCCCTTGCCTTACTGCTTTCTGGCATTAGGCTCAATGGCGCGGGATGAGCAGTTGATCATCACTGATCAGGATAACGCACTGATTCTGGATAATCAGTATGATCCGCAGCTGCATGCTGAGTATTTTGAGGCGTTGGCACATTTCGTCTGCGATGGCTTGGCGGCCTGCGGTTTCAGTTACTGTAGCGGTGGGATTATGGCGACAAATCCTCGTTGGCGAAAAACCCGAAATCAATGGGAAGTGTGTTTTGCTGACTGGATTGATAACCCGCTTCCGGAAGCCTTGTTGAACTGCTCGATCTTTTTTGATTTGGAGGGCGTCTGGGGCCAAACTCACTGGGCTGAGCAGCTGAACTTTTTTGTTGCTCAAAAAGCTTCTCATGAACCACGTTTCTTAGCCAGTCTGGCCCGCAATGCATTGAGCCGAACACCTCCGTTGGGTTTCTTTAAAAACTTTGTGATGGAGCAGGATGGTCAGCACCGTAAATCGATTAATCTGAAACGCCGTGGCACAGCACCCTTAGCCGACCTTATCCGGGTACATGCACTGGCAGTGGGCTCCAGAGCCAGGAACTCTTTTGAAAGGCTGGATGATATTATTAAAAGCAAAATTATTCCTGAAGGGCGTGTTTCAGACTTGAAAGATGCGCTGGAGTTTATATCGATGGTCAGAATCCGCCATCAAGCTATTAATATCGAAGCCGGGCGCATGGCAGATAATAATATTGAGCCGGAACACTTGTCTGACTTTGAACGGCGAAACCTCAAAGATGCTTTTCAGGTGCTGAGTAATAGCCAGCGCTTTCTCAAATTTCGTTATCCCTATTGAGGCGGTTGAGAATGACGCGCGTCAACAGCAGAGAAAAGCACACTATAGACTGGTCACAGAGGATTAAGGAGCAAGCGTTAACGGCCAAAGATACTCGCATACGGGCATTTTATGAGCAGGGCGCGGTGGCGGCGGATACGCCATTAAAAGAGGTGTCTTTTGTTGCGTTGGATTTTGAAACCACGGGTCTGAATGCTGATAAAGACGATATTGTGAGTATCGGTTTGGTACCTTTTACGCTGCATCGTATTTACTGTAAAGACGCTAAGCAATGGATTTTGAATCCTCGCCAGCAGCTGGCAACAGAGTCAGTCATTATTCATGGAATTACTCACTCGGCTATTAACAATGCACCGGATTTGATGCGCGTATTGGAGCCGTTATTGGCAGCGCTTGCCGGACGTGTCGTGGTTGTCCATTACCGTTACATCGAACGAGAGTTTCTTCATGCCGCGCTAAAAGTCAGGCTGGGAGAGGGGATCTGTTTTCCGATTGTGGATACGATGGATCTGGAAGCCCGTTTACATCGTAAGGGGGTTAAAGCATTGGTCTGTCGTTGGTTCGGACGTAAGCCGTTATCCATCCGCCTTTCTGACAGCCGTGCCCGATACAGTTTACCCTTTTACAAACAGCATGAAGCCCTAACGGATGCGGTTGCCACGGCCGAATTGCTGCAGGCGCAGGTCGCCTACCTATATTCCCCGGATACACCGGTTGCTGAGTTGTGGCGATAACTGAGATATAGCTGAGATAAGTTTGCTGCGTAAAGCTTGTCGGTTAACGTGGACTTTTTCTGTTTTTGAATAAAAAAACGCACCCCTTGTGAAGATGCGTTTTATCTGGCTAGCTTAGCCTTCTATTGCCGGTAATCTTGGCCTGGTTTTGCTCTCTTTCTCTGTCTGCAGCCCTGTCAGGATTTAACGCTATTATGTGGATCAATCACATACTTCTTCGCCGCGCCACCATCAAAGTCAGCATAGCCTTCGGGCGCCTGATCCAGTGTAATCATCTGGACGTTAACGGCATCAGCAATTTTGACTTTGTCAAAAAGAATGGCTTGCATTAACGGGCGATGATATTTCATAACCGGGCATTGGCCGGTATGAAAAGAATGAGATTTAGCCCAGCCCAAACCAAAGCGCATGCTAAGTGCACCAATTTTAGCGGCATCATCCATCGCACCCGGATCTTCTGTCACATACAGCCCCGGAATACCGATTTGTCCGCCTGCACGGGTAATCTGCATAGCGGAGTTGAGTACAGTTGCAGGGGCTTCCTGTCCGTGGTTACAACCACATGCGTGTGCTTCAAAACCAACGCAATCCACAAAGGCATCGACTTCGCGTTCTCCCAGAATGGCTTCCAGCTTATCAGCCATATCGCCTTCTTCACGTAGGTCGATAGTTTCGCAGCCAAAGCTTCCTGCTTGCTTGAGACGGTCTGTTACCATGTCGCCAACAATAACGCAGGCGGCACCCAGCAAATGGGCGGCAGCTGCCGCAGCGAGACCGACAGGGCCGGCACCCGCGATATAAACGGTTGAACCCGGGCCAACACCTGCGGTAACACAGCCGTGGAATCCTGTTGGAAAGATGTCAGAGAGTAATGTTAAGTCTTTGATCTTTTCCATGGCTTGTTCAGGATCAGGAAATTTCAGCAAATTGAAATCGGCATAGGGGACCATGACATATTCTGCCTGGCCTCCGACCCAACCACCCATATCGACATAACCATAGGCAGCACCCGGGCGGGCAGGGTTAACATTAAGACAGATACCCGTGTTGCCTTCTTTGCAGTTACGGCAACGGCCGCAGGCGATATTGAACGGAACAGAGACGACATCACCCGGATGAAGAAACTCGACATCTGAGCCGCACTCAATAATTTGTCCGGTTATTTCATGGCCCAGGACTAAGCCGGCTTCAGCAGTGGTCCTGCCGCGTACCATGTGTTGGTCAGAACCACAGATATTGGTTGTTAACACACGTAAAATAACGCCGTGATTACACTTTCTTTTACCAATGGCGAGTTCTGGAAATGCGATCGATTCTACGGCAACTTCACCGGGACCTTTATAAACAACCCCACGGTTATCAAAGTGGCTTGTCATGTATACACTCCTGTTATTTTTATGGCTGAGTAATGCCTCAGTTGCTCACTCTATGCTGGCCGGGGTTTTGCCACATGACTGTAATAACCCGATACGTGTCTATTTAAGACATTAAGTGGATGAGAATCCCTTTTTTTCAGGTTTTGATTGATGAGAAAACAGGTCATTTGGCTGGAAAACCTGATATACATCATGAAATAAAAAATAATGCGTCGCTTTTAGATAATCTATGCCTGATATGCGTCGTTTTCGGACGCATTGAATTTCATTTGAGAGATATTATTGGTAGTAACTCCCGTGCGGGATGTGCGCAGAATATTGGCTATTTCTGGTGCTTTAAAAAAACTGGACTGACAGTTATTTCGTTAATAATTATATTAAGAACGGACCTCTTTCTGTGCATCAGAAGAGTTCGATGAGGGCACTACAATGGCTTCAGGTATGACATCTAACCCAGCGATCAAAAGCAAGACGCTAACACGTGTTGGTTTCTTGTTACTCGATAATTTCACGATGATTGCGTTGGCATCGGCCATTGAGACGCTACGAATGGCCAATCAGTTATCCGGCGAGGAACTATTTAGTTGGCAGCTGATTTCAGAAGATGGTTGCCTGGTAAAGGCCAGCGACGGACTCTCATTTACACCTGATTTTTCTATTTTGAACGCTCCGGTTTTAGACATGGTCATTGTGGTTGGCGGTGTTGATATTACCCGCAGCTTCAGTCCACGTCAGGTTAGTTGGTTACGCGCGTTGGGGCGCAAAAATTATACGCTGGGAGGAATCTGTACAGGCGCTTATGTTTTAGCGCATGCAGGTTTACTCGATAATTATGAAAGCAGTATCCATTGGGAATGCTTGGCGTCCATGCAGGAGCGTTACCCTAAAGTACGTTGTAATAATCGTTTATATAGTATCGATAAGAACCGCATGACATCGTCTGGCGGGACAACCGCCATGGACATGTTTCTCAACTACATTACATTAAAGTATGGTGGCAAGTTATCCGGTGCGGTGTCTGATATGTTTATCTGTGACCGGGTACGGGGCGAATTTGATCAGCAGCGTGTTTCGTTGCGTCAGATGCATACTCATGGTCAGCCGGTGCCGAAGTTGGTCGATATTATTGAATTAATGGAAGCCAATCTTGAAGAGCCATTTGAATTGGATGAGCTGGCAAGTTTCGTAGCGGTTTCCCGACGTCAGCTTGAAAGGATGTTTTTAAAACATCTGGAATGTTCGCCATCACGATATTATTTGAAACTGCGTTTAGACCGTGCCAGGCAACTGCTGAAGCAGTCGAGCTTGTCGATTGTTGAAATTTCAACGGCATGTGGTTTTGTGTCTACGCCCCACTTTAGCCGTTGCTATCGAAAGCATATCGGCATTTCGCCACGGGATGAGCGTAAAGGTACCTGGTCGGATGCCACGCGCACTAATCGGCTTCGTCAGCCCCTTATCGATCAAGAAGTTGTCATCCCAGCTGTCCGCTCGGCAACGGCGTTATTTCAAGCGCAAACCGAACCTAGTTATGGGTCAATCGCTATTCAATAATTTTGTCGCAAGCACAAGCATTGCTCAGCTTACTATTGGCTGATCAATGCTTGTGCTATGGCAGAATTGTGAGACTTAGCCTTTCAGGACCTTACTTAACGATTGTGCTACATAACCTAGATTCGTAGAGGATAAGCCGGCAATATTGATCCGGCTGGAGTCCACCATATAGATGGCATGCTCATCACGCAGGCGAGCCACCTGCTCTTTGTTTATCCCTAAGAAAGAGAACATCCCTTTTTGCCGGGGTATGAAGTTAAAGTCTTGCGAGCAGCCTGTTGCCGCAATCTCCTGAGCCAGTTGATGACGTAATTGCAGGATACGGTTACGCATCACTGTGAGTTCGTTATCCCAGCTTTTAGTCAGCTCTGCATTACCCAGAATAGTTTCAACAATGGCAGCCCCATGTGCCGGCGGCATCGAGTAGTGGCCACGAATGATACTGAACAGGTTACTGGCGGTGACGTTGGCTTGTTGCTGGTTAGGTGAAATAATGATCACTGAACCGGTTCTTTCACGATACAGGCCAAAGTTTTTAGAGCAGGAGCTGGCGATCAGCATTTCGGGGGCTTTATCAGCCAGCAGGCGAACCCCATAAGCGTCTTCAGCCAAACCATCTCCTAAGCCCTGATAAGCGATATCGACAAACGGAATCAGGTTTTTACGGATCAGCAACTCAGTGATAACATCCCATTGTGCTTTTGAAAGGTCAGCACCACTCGGGTTATGGCAGCAGCCGTGTAATAATACGACATCGCCAGCCTTGGCCGATTCGAGCGCGCTGCACATGCCATCAAAACGGATCCCTTTTGTCTCACCATCGTAATAAGGATATTCCGTAATATTTAATCGGGCACCTTTTAGCAGAGGTATATGGTTTGCCCATGTTGGATCACTCACCCAGACGGTTGTATCCGGCGAGCATTTAGCCATGAACTCAGCGGCCATGCGCAGTGCGCCGCAGCCGCCAGGCGTTTGTGCAACGGTGATGCGCTGATCTTTGATTGCGCTGTGATCATTACCCAGCAGCAAACGGCTGATATGGTAATTGAAACCTTCTGCACCGGCAGGCCCGATGTAGGTTTTGGTTGTTTCTGTTGCCAACAGGTGTGTTTCCGCTGCGGTGACAGCCTGCATGATAGCAGTATGGCCTTGCTCGTCTTTATAGACACCCACGCCTAAGTCAACTTTTAGTGGGTTGTTATCCTTACGGTACTGAACCATCAGGTTTAGGATGGGGTCTGCGGGTAATGCGTGCAGATGTTCGAACATGACTATTCTCCTGCGCCTTGAGTGGCTTGTTGGTACTGTGCCAATAATGCAGAGTGCTGCTGTGCCGCTTTCTCTGCTGCTGTTTCCCGAACAGGACCGTAGCCACGAATCTCTTTTGGAAGGTTGGCAAGCTGCAGCGCCAGATCATAGTTGTGTTGTGTTGTCTGGCTTTGCAACATGGCTATGAGTTGTTTGTAACTGGTCAGCAGTTGTCTATCCAGTTTTCGATCAGCAGAAAAACGGAAAGGATCCAGCATTGTATGACGTATAACACGCATTTTGGCGAGCATTCGTAAGGATTTCAACATCCACGGGCCAAATTGTCGTTTAACAGGTCGCCCATTGACAACTTTGCCGCCTAAAATGGGTGGTGCGAAGTTAAAGTGGACTTTATAGTCACCTTCAAAGGTATTTTCTACCTCTAGCAGGAAATCAGTATCCGTATACAAACGTGCCACTTCATACTCATCTTTGGTCGCCATTAATCGGTACAGCTGGGTTGCGACAACCTCGGTCAGTTGTTCTTGGTTGTTATCGTTATTGTTACCGTTATCGTTCTTTGTAGCGTTGCCGCGTTGCTCGCTCAGTTGTTTATCCAGTTGACGAATACTCTTTATGTGCTGTAAGTACTGGTCCGCGAGTTTTTGGCTCTGATAACTTTTTAGCGTATCTGCAAAACGCTGGATTTTCTGCTCGAGTGTTTCCGTGGCTTTACCCGGTTTCGGATTTGCTGCTTGCGTAACATAGTCCGGCATGCTCGCAGCCAAGCGTCCCCAGCTGAACGCGGTTTTATTTTTATCGACCGCAACCGCGTTAAGTTCGATAGCGCGAGTCAGTGCCGTTTCAGAGATAGGAATAAGTCCTTTTTGCCAGGCATAGCCCAGCATCATCACGTTTGAGAAAACCGTATCGCCCAACAAATGAAGCGCAAGCGTGTTGGCGTCCAGTGTTGAGAACTGGCTGTCGCCTACCGCATCAGCCAGTAGGTTGACACGCTTATTACTTTCGATATCGGCATCCCGGTAAAGCACATGGTCAGCGGTCGCCATTTCGGCAAGATTAACCACAGCTTTGGTGTGATTGTGGCGGAGTACATCCAGCGCTTTAGCGGAGGTGGCGACCACCATGTCACAGGCGATTAATGCATCCGCACGGCCATGGTCGGTACGTACCTGATGAATATCCTGCGGTGACGGTGCTACGCGTACATAGCTGAGTACTGCGCCACCTTTTTGCGCGAACCCCATAAAGTCGAGCACGCTGGAGCCTTTGCCTTCAAGATGCGCTGCCATGGTGATTAACGCGCCGACAGTAACAACACCTGTGCCCCCGACACCACTGACCAGTAGGTCATAGGTCCCGCTCAGTGGTGGAATTAACGGGCTGGGTATTCTGGCAAGCTGCTCGGTGACAGCATCCGGGCTGAGGCCTTTGGGTTTGCGCAGTTGGCCGCCTTCGATGGTCACAAAACTAGGACAGAAACCGTTAACACAACTGAAGTCCTTGTTACAGGAAGACTGGTCGATCTGGCGTTTAACACCCATTTCAGTAGCACGAGGCACAATCGATAAGCAGTTAGACTGTGCGGAACAATCGCCACAGCTTTCACATACATGGTGATTAATCATAACGCGCTTGGCCGGATCAGGAAATTGGCCACGTTTACGCAGGCGACGTTTTTCTGCCGCGCAGGTCTGATCATAAATGAGAACCGTCACGCCTTTTATTTCTCGTAACTCACGCTGCACGCTATCAAGTTCATCGCGGTCATAAAAGCTTGTACCTTTGGGAAATTCGCCCTCATGGCCCTTATATTTTTCAGGTTGATCGCTCAGCACAGCAATGCGGTTCGCGCCTTCTGAGTGCACTTGTTGTGCGATAGCCGGGACCGATATTTGTCCGTCTACAGGCTGACCACCGGTCATGGCGACCGCATCGTTGAAGAGGATTTTGTAGGTGATGTTAGAGCCTGCGGCAATCGATTGGCGAATGGCCATCGAGCCGGAGTGGAAGTAGGTGCCTTCTCCCAGATTCTGGAAGATATGCCCGTTGCCGGTAAAGCGCGATTTGCTCGCCCAGTTTACGCCTTCGCCTCCCATCTGAATCAGTGACTCGGTGTTGCGTCCCATCCATGAGGCCATAAAGTGACAGCCAATGCCGGCGAGTGCTTTACTGCCTTCAGGCACTTTGGTTGAGCGGTTGTGTGGGCAACCGGAACAAAAATAGGGCATACGACGCACGCCACCCGGATCTTTAACCGTAACACCGGACTCCTTGATCTGCTGTAGCTCATCGGTAAAACTGAGATCGAAGAGACGTTGTAAACGCGCTGCCAGAAAAGAGGCGAGCAAAGAAGGACTCAGCTCCCCTACGTAGGGGATGAGTGGCTGGCCGTTTTCATCTTGCTTGCCGGTGATCAGTACTTCGCCGGGGCGGTCGGGTTCTGACATCGCCTCCTTTATCTGGCTCTCGATAATGCCTCGCTTTTCTTCGATAACCAGAATCTCCTGCTTGCCATGCACAAAGTCGAGAATCCCTTTACGCTCAAGTGGCCAGACCAGACCTATTTTATAAATTTCTATGCCGAGCGCTTGTAATCTTTGTTCAGGTAGGCCGAGCAGATCAAGCGCTTCCAACAAGTCCAGGTGTGCCTTGCCGGTGCTGGCGATACCCAGTTTAGCACCAGCGGCCGCGACGATTTTCTTATCAATAGGGTTGGCTCTGGCGAACGCCTGTACAGCAGCGAGTTTATGCTCAATACGTGTTTCAAGCTGTGGGCCGGGGAGGTCAGGCCAGCGATAATGCAGACCTTCGGCGGGAGCTGTGAAGTCGTTTGGTATTTTGAAAGTGGGTAAGGGTTTGAGTTCTACACTAGAGGCGCTTTCGACCGTTTCAGAGATCGCTTTAAAGCCTACCCACATCCCTGAAAAGCGAGATAACGCATATCCCCATAAGCCAAACTCTTCATACTCTGCAATGCTTGCCGGGTTAATGGTCGGCATAAACCAGGCCATAAAAGCAACGTCGGACTGATGTGGCATAGAGGAAGAAACACAACCGTGATCATCGCCTGCAACGACTAACACGCCACCGTGAGGGGAGCTACCATAGGTATTGCCATGCTTTAGCGCATCGCCGGCTCTGTCAACACCCGGGCCTTTTCCGTACCAGATCGAGAATACACCGTCGACGGTTTTATCAGGGTCGGTTTCTACTTGTTGAGAACCCAGTACCAGTGTGGCGGCGAGGTCTTCATTAATCGCTGGAATAAATTCGATATGATGCTGTGCTAATAATGCTTCAGCACTCCACAGTGCCTGGTCATAGCCTCCCAAAGGAGAGCCGCGATAACCACTAATAAAACCACCGGTATTCAGGCCATTCTTTTTGTCCAGTTGGGCTTGTACCAGTGGAATGCGCACCAGTGCTTGCGTACCGGTTAAAAATACACGTCCCTGCGTACGCGTGTAGCGGTCGTTAAGTGCGTAGTTATCGAGTGCAGGCGCGTTATTGGTCGGCTTCTCTGATGGGAGTTCTGGCTTAGTCATGAGGAGGCTACTTTTATTGTTTGTTATTTAATCAGTTTAGGTGTTTTTGGGAGAAAGGTGCTTTCTATTTAATGTGTAAAAATGCAACAAAATGGAATATTCTTTCGTAAATGGTTAAGTTATTAAAAATAAATTACAAATAGTGGATTATATTAATGGATGCTTTTGATCGGCATATTTTGCGTATCCTCCAGCAAGATGGACGAATGAGTAATCAGCAGTTGGCCGATGAGGTGGGTTTGTCAGCGGCGGCCTGCTGGCGGCGGGTGAATGCATTAGAAAACAAAAAAGTGATCCGTAAATATGCGGCGCTTGTTGATTCAGATGCGGTGGAGCAAGGGTTGTGTGTTCTGGTGATGGTGTCATTGTTGCGGCATTCCGTGGATGAGACCAAAGCATTTGAAGCCGCCATGAAGGTGTGCGAAGAGGTATTACAGTGTTATGCCGTGACCGGCAATGCTGATTTTGTGCTGCGCGTGATGGTGTCCGATATTAAAGCCTACGACCGCTTCCTTAACGACAAGGTCTTCCCGTTGGAAGGCATTTCGCAGGTGCATTCAAACTTCGCCTTACGCAAGATTAAATGTGAAACAGCGCTTAAGGTGTAAGTGATTTCTGGGTAATTGTAAATTATCGGCTAAACTCTTATAGGAGAAGGTCTCAGGTATTAAGAGAAGTTCTCAGGTGTTCTTAATTAGGCGCATTTATTAAGTTTATTTGATTGAGATTCCTATTTTGCTTTGGTTGGGTTTGAAAAGGGTTGGCTCTTGAAACGTATCGCTAAGAAAGTGGCTAAGAAAGCTCATTGTGTCGCTTTCGTCATCGGACTTTTATGTTTGTCGGATAGTGTATGGGCAGCGGAAGGTATTCGCAGAATCGTGCGTGCTGATGGCGTAGTTGAGTACACCAATGTAAGTGCTGCGTCACAAGGCAAGACAGTACGGTATTCAGGTAAAAAGAATAGTACAGAATCCATTTATAAATACCGGGAAGCGAACGGCGTACTTACTTTTTCCGACCAAAAGCCCCGCAAAGGTATTCAATTTTCGACACTTAAGTTTGCCTGCTTTGCCTGTAGTCCTACATCAACGGTTAACTGGCACAACACGCCTTTAAATTTAACCTCATTTGAAACCTATGTCAGCCAGAGCGCGAAGCAACATGCTGTGGATCCCGCTTTAATTCGTGCCGTAATGCATGCCGAATCTGCTTTTAATGCGGCAGCAGTGTCGAGCCAGGGGGCGCAGGGATTAATGCAATTGATGCCTGCAACCGCAAAAGAGCTGGGGGTTAATGATGCATTAGATGCGGCTGAAAACATAAAAGGCGGGGCCAAATATCTTGCTGGGCTGTTAGCGCTGTATCGCGGAGATATAACACGGGCAACGGCAGCTTATAATGCAGGCCCGGGCGCGGTCAGAAAATACAATGGTATCCCTCCGTTTGCTGAAACCAGAGCCTATGTAGAAAGAGTGAGTATTTTACTTAAGCGATATCAAAGCGCGATTCCGTAAGGTTATTCTGCAGATCATCGTCGGCAGTGGGAAAATGTTGACAGTCTGAACTGGAGTATTCCGTCTGCTTGATAAGTCAGACGGAAAATAAGGGTGCAATAGGGGAGTGATACGGGAGTTACAGGAGCGCCAAGAGCTGATATTGGGCTTATATGTAAGATTAGCGGTGGTTCGCTTCTAGGATGGCAATACCTTGTCGGTAACCGATGCCGCCGTTCCCATGTACTAACCCGTATTGATGTGAACCAGAGATGAGTAGATGGTACATCTCAATTAAGCCATTCAGCGCAGGGTTGTTCCACGGCGCGCGCGCCAGATTCATACCACCGGTAATGGTCAGTAAGTGCTTGTCTAAAAACCCGGGCACTTCATCGAGTGAGGTGACTACACCACTACTGATCAGGAAGGCGAGCGGTACCACAGGGTAACAGGTGTAAATTTCCATTAAAACTTTGTCGTCAGTGATCAATGGCGTTAAGTCCAGATTGGCTTGCTTGCACGCCGTTTGGTAAGCCTGTGTTAAATGTTCATATCGGGCAATCAGTGATAATTGCTTAACTTCATCAATATCGAGTAGCCCTAAGCCAATGCCCGCAACATTGACAATGCTATCCTCATGACAATTGATTTTTTGCGCTAATGCTTCGCTGCATAATAACAAGCGACCTGAAAAATCTACCAAAGGATTAGCACAATCAACGCCACGAAAGAGTGGCGTCACATGAGAAAACCATTTTGATTCAGGCGCGGGAAAATGCGCACGCCCCTCTTGCTCAGCGATCTTGTGACTACGGATATGGTTAGTAAAGAGGGCATCTGCAAGTGCTAAAAACTGTTGTTCGTTACTCTGGTTGTCCTTAATAAACGCGTTAGCCAGATCGTTATATAACTGTGCGATCGAATAATCATCAGCGTAAACAGACATCAGTTGGTGGCGTTCTTCACGGCCATAGCCGCTCTTTACCGGGTCGTCGCCACTAATAATAACCGCCTCATGGCCTTGTTCTATTAATAGCTGAGCCTGCTTAAGCGCCATGATAGGCGCGCAGCCGCTGCGAAAGTGATTAGGCTGTTGATCGCTATGCCAATCGGTAGATAAAGGATCGATGGTTAATATCGTTGGCGTTATTTTACGTTGCTGGATAGCGTCTAAATGAGTTTGATATTGTGCGCGTTGTTGATGGAGTAAAGCACTATCGTCCTGATCAATCTGCGCATAGCCTGCAATTATTTTTATAGGCGAGGTCGTCATAGCGTCGCAATCCTATGAAATGAAAAGAAATAAAAAGAAATAATATCAGAAATCTTCACATTATTTTTTGCTGATTAATACTAGTCACCAGGCATACAAAAGCTGTTGCCTGATACGGTCAGGGAAAAAAGGGGCTGTGCGTCTGTTTGGTGCGCTTTTCAAGTGTCGTTGCCGCTGTTAGTACATTTGAGTGCGTCAATATGGTGCTGGGAGGAATCCTTAGATATTAACATTGTTAAGACATCCCCATTATTTCTTAAAATAATGGGTTTATTACAAAATGACTTTGATGACAGCAGAGCCCTTATACCGTGGTGATTTTCCATCATTCTCTATTCCGTAAGGGACGTTTGATCGGGTCCAATCGAGATAGGAGGGCGCCATACTCAAGTATGACAGGTAGCAGTGGCATACTACTTGCTTTCCCTTAAGGAAAATTAATTTCTTATTAGTAATTTTTAAGTGAGATACAGGAGCTGAATATGGCAACTTTATGGCGTTATTCTGCATTAGCAGAGAGGCATCGGGCATTAGGTTCAAAGTTAGAAGACTGGAATGGGATGGGGACAGCATGGAGCTATGACAGTGATTTGTCGCTGGCTCACGAAGCAATCCGGACAAAAGCAGGCTTAATGGATGTATCGGGTTTGAAGAAAGTGCACTTCGTTGGCCCTCATGCGGAAAGTCTGTTGGAATATGCGACCACGCGTGACATCTCGAAGTTGTATCCGGGAAAGTCAGTGTACGCAACAATTTTGAACGAAATGGGTAAATTTGTAGATGACTGTGTCATTTACCGTACCGGGCCTAATGCGTTTATGGTTGTGTTTGGCGCAGGCAATGGCTATGAAATGCTGACTCGCTCGATACAAGGACGCCAAGTCGTTGTTCAGTTTGATGATGACCTGCATGACATTTCTTTGCAGGGGCCTGTTGCTGTTAATTTTCTTGCTGAGCATGTACCGGGTATTCGCGACCTTGCGTATTTTCACCATATGCAAACGCGCCTGTTTGATCGACCTGTCATGATTTCACGAACCGGTTATACCGGCGAGCGAGGATATGAGATTTTCTGTAAGGCCGCTGATGTAGTGTTTATCTGGGATAGTATTCTGGAAAAAGGCAAATCAATGGGCATTATTCCCTGTGCGTTTACAGCATTGGATATGTTGAGGGTAGAAAGTTATCTACTGTTCTATCCCTACGATAACTCTGAGATGTATCCGTTCGAAAACGAAGCCGCAGGGGATACATTGTGGGAGCTGGGATTGGATTTTACCGTCTCTAAAGATAAAACAGAATTTCGCGGTGCAAATGAGCATTTTCGAATGCAGGGGCAGGAACGATTCAAAATTTTCGGTGTATTGCTTGAAGGCGCAGAGGCTGCCGGTGAGGGTGACACCTTATGGGCGGATGGGAAACAGGTTGGCGTCATTACCTGTGGCATGTACTCAAGGCTAACCCAGAAATCGATGGCCATTGCTCGTTTTGATACCGGCTATGCTGTGCAGGGGGCCCGGCTTGAAGTTAAAGGGAGTATCCAGGTAGCGGCTATTGCGCACTCATTACCTTTCGATGATCCTGAAAAGAAAAAGCGTACCGCAAAAGGTTGATATAAAGGCTGATATATCGCTATCTCTTGTAAACCAGATTTTTCAGGCAAGAGATAGCGTAATTTTGTCTGCGTTAAGATGATCCCGGTTATTCATCATCACTGTAGTTAATGATAGAAAGCAATTTTATGGGTACCTCTTCCAGCGTTTCTGGCCCATGGGGTATCTGAGCATCGAAAGTCAGACTGTCTCCCGCTTCCATCTGGTAAGTATGATTTCCATGCCGGTAGGTTAATTTTCCAGAGAGTAAATGAATAAACTCTTCACCCGGATGGGAAAAGGTAGGGAATACTTCTGAGACATCATCCATTGTCACTAAAAAGGGTTCGAAGCTCTTTTTTCCACCACGTTGATACGTCAGCAGTTGATAGGTATGCCCCTTTTCTGTTCCTCGACGCACTACTTCTAAGCCTTCACCGGACTTTGTGAATTGAGCGCCCCCATCAGGCACATCGTAATCGCTGAATAGTCGTGATATGGGTAAGCCAATGGCGGCACATAAGCGGCTGAGAGTATCAAGGCTGGTGGAGACCTGTGCGTTTTCAATTTTGCTGACCATGCCCTGACTAATTCCTGAAATCCGGGCAACATCTGTAATTTTAAGGCCTTCCTGTGTGCGTGCTTTTTTAACTTTCATACCTATGTACTGGTCGAGATTGAACTTCTCATTCTTTCCATCTGTCATTTTTTCTGCTTCCTTCTTGGGCGCGTGCACCATTTGTATGCAAAGGATCATCGGATCTGATTTATATATTCTGGTCATTAAATATTCCCATAAAGAAATATTATTTACCAGCCGTATAAATATCAATGACTTACACTTAAAAGAAAATAATATTCCTGTCGGGAAACAAAGTGGCACACGGTTTGCTTTCTCTTAAAGTAAATAATTTTACTGAAAAGAAATATTGATGAGTGTTTTTTAAATTTGGCACTTATTCGATGAACTTTAAGGAGAGCAACAAATGCCACCAGAAATAGCTGCATTTCTCAGTGATAACAACATCAAGTATATTCTCGCGCAATTCGTAGATATTCACGGTGTTGCAAAAACCAAGTCTGTCCCTGTGAATTGTCTAATGGATGTCGTAGAAAAAGGAGCAGGCTTTGCCGGGTTTGCAGTCTGCGGATTGGGTATGGAGCCTCATGGTCCCGACTTTTTAGCACGTGGGGACCTGGAAACACTTTCTATTGTTCCGTGGCAGCCCGGATATGCGCGTGTTGTGTGTGATGGTTATGTCAACGGAGAACCGCATCCTTACGATAGCCGTGTGGTTCTGAAGCGCCAGCTCAAACTGTTGGCTGATAAAGGTTGGGCATTAAACACTGGATTAGAACCTGAGTTCTCTTTGTTTAAACGTACTGTTGAAGGTGACTTAACGCCGGTGGATGATAGTGATGTGCTGGCCAAACCTTGCTATGACTATAAAGGTTTGTCTCGTTCACGTGAGTTTCTGGAAACATTAGTTGAATCTCTGCAAAAAGTTGACTTCGATGTTTATCAGATAGACCACGAAGATGCGAACGGTCAGTTTGAAATTAACTATACCTACGGCGAAGCATTAGAGTCGGCAGACCGTTTTACTTTTGTTCGTATGGCGGCCGGTGAAATTGCCAACGATATGGATATGGTGTGCTCTTTTATGCCAAAGCCATCGGCGAAGTCTGCGGGTAACGGCATGCATTTTCATCTTTCCATTACCGATAAAGCCGGAAAAAACCTCTTCAATGATGACAGCGATGTGAATGGCATGGGGCTGTCAAAAATGGCTTATCACTTTACGGCAGGCCTGCTGCATCACGCCAAAGCTCTCTGTGCTTTTGCTGCACCTACCGTGAACTCCTATAAACGCCTCGTTGTGGGAGGTTCTGCTTCCGGTGCAACCTGGGCTCCTGCTTACATTGCTTACGGTGATAACAATCGTTCTGCGATGGTACGAATTCCTTATGGACGGCTTGAATTCCGCTTACCGGACTCCAGCTGTAACCCTTATCTGGTGCATGCTGCATTGATCGCAGCGGGGCTGGATGGAATCGAACGTGAACTTGATCCCGGTGAGCCGAAAAACGTCAATCTTTATGCCCTTACTGACGACGAACTTAAAGAGCAGGGTATCGATATTTTGCCTCAGAACCTAAATGAAGCATTGGATGCGCTTGAGGCAGACAAGATTTTTGTTGAGTTATTAGGCGAAGAGATTGTGAGTGAGTTTATAAAAGTTAAACGCAATGAGTGGGTCGATTACAGCCGTCATGTATCTGACTGGGAATTAAAACAATACGCAGAATTTTTCTGATGCCCGTTGGCTTACGTTAAAAGAGTATAGAGGACGTTATTTATGTGTGGAATTGTTGGTTTATATTTGAAAAACCCAGCATTGGAAAGTCAGATCGGAGAATTATTTACGCCCATGCTGATTGCGATGACTGACCGTGGCCCGGATAGCGCTGGATTTGCAATTTATGGTGACGAAGTCGCTGAAGATTGGGTCAAGTTGACATTACGTCATCCTGAAAAAAGTTATGACTGGAAGGCATTGGCCGAGAAAATCCAGGATGAATTGGATATCGGCGTTGAATGGTTTCAGAACGCTAAAGTAGCCGTCTTTAAATTGCACACCACAGATGCAATAGCAGAAGCGTATCTGGCTGAACATGCCGGCGATGTGCTTATTCTGAGTGCTGGCCAGTCGATTGAAATTCTGAAGGAAGTGGGTTTGCCTGCGGAAATCGCCGATACATTTAATCTGCGTGGTATGAAAGGTAGTCACATCATCGGCCATACGCGTATGGCAACGGAATCGGCCGTAACGATGGAAGGGAGCCATCCTTTCTCAACGGGAATGGATTTATGTCTGGTGCATAACGGCTCCTTGTCTAATCACAACCGCTTGCGGGAAAAGCTGAAACGCGCAGGGGTGGAATTTGAAACTGACAATGATTCCGAAGTTGCCGCAGGCTATCTGACTTATCGTTTGCAGCAGGGTGACACGTTAACCGAAGCCTTGGAAAATGCATTAAAAGATCTGGATGGGTTCTTCACGTTTACGATCGGAACACGCGACGGGTTTGCAGTCGTACGTGATCCGATTGCCTGTAAACCGGCGGTGATGGCAGAAACCGATGATTATGTTGCCATGGCGTCTGAGTATCAGGCATTGACAACCTTGCCCGGTATTGAGAATGCCAGGGTCTGGGAGCCTGAACCTTCTACGATTTATATCTGGGAACGCAGTAGCGACGATAAGCGCGGTTAATGGAGCGGATTATGAAAACAATTAACTTAGAAAAACAGACAGTACGTGAATTGAACCAGGCGCTGCATGACCAGGCTGTTGAATGTACCGAACGAGAGTGGGAAGTTCTTGACCCTAAAGGGCAGCACAACATTGCGTGCGGCCTTGACCAGAGCATCTCGGTAGATATTAAAGGTCATGCTGGTTATTACTGCGCAGGAATGAACAAAAAAGCGCATATCACTATACACGGCAATGTTGGTCAGGGTGTGGCTGAAAACATGATGTCTGGCATGGTCAGAGTTAAAGGCGATGCTTCTCAGGCAGCGGGTGCAACAGCGCATGGTGGTTTATTAGTGATTGAAGGAAATGCCGGTGCGCGCTGCGGCATTTCCATGAAAGGTGCAGATATCGTCGTTAAAGGTGATATTGGTCACATGAGTTGTTTTATGGGTCAGGCAGGTGCTTTGGTGGTCTGTGGTAATGCCGGTGATGCATTAGGTGACTCCCTGTATGAAACACATATTTATGTCAAAGGCACGGTGAAATCGTTAGGCGCAGATTGTATCGCGAAAGAGATGCGTGATGAGCATATTGATGAGCTGGCAGCGTTGTTAAACCGCGCAGGGGTGGATGAGGATCCAAGCGCATTTACACGTTACGGTTCTGCGCGCCAGTTATATAACTTCAAAGTTGATAACGCATCTGCTTACTAGGCCGAAGCCAGAGAGGAAAGAATAATGAGTGAAGATATTAAAGTAACAGACGGCCTGCGCGAGTCAGCCACGTTTGACCGAACCACTATGAATGAAATCCGTCGTGCTGCAGATACCGGTATTTATGATATTCGCGGTTTCGGTGCTAAACGCAAATTGCCACATTTTGATGACCTTCTGTTTTTAGGCGCGAGTATGTCGCGTTATCCACTGGAAGGTTACCGTGAGAAATGCAATACCTCGGTTACTCTGGGTACCCGCTACGCTAAAAAGCCGATTGTACTGGATATCCCGGTTACCATTGCCGGAATGAGTTTTGGTGCACTGTCAGCCAATGCAAAAGAAGCCCTTGGCCGTGGTGCCTCAATCATGGGGACATCCACAACAACGGGCGACGGAGGTATGACACCGGAAGAGCGTGGACAGTCGACTAAGCTTGTGTATCAGTATTTACCGTCGCGTTACGGAATGAACCCTGATGATCTGCGCAAAGCGGATGCCATTGAAGTGGTATTGGGGCAGGGCGCTAAACCTGGCGGAGGTGGTATGTTACTCGGTCAGAAAATCACTGACCGCGTTGCTAAAATGCGTACCTTGCCTATGGGTGTTGATCAGCGTTCGGCGTGTCGTCACCCTGACTGGACCGGCCCGGATGATCTGGCAATTAAGATTCAGGAGTTACGTGAAATTACCGATTGGCAGGTACCTATCTACATTAAAGTGGGCGCAACACGTACCTATTACGATGTGAAGCTTGCTGTTAAAGCGGGTGCAGACGTCATTGTTGTTGATGGTATGCAAGGCGGTACAGCGGCGACACAGGATGTTTTTATTGAGCACGTTGGTATTCCGACATTAGCGGCTATTCCTCAGGCAGTACAAGCGCTTCAGGAAATGGGTATGCACCGTAAGGTACAGCTGATTGTTTCTGGTGGTATCCGTAACGGGGCAGACGTTGCTAAATGTATGGCGTTAGGGGCTGATGCGGTCGCTATAGGTACCGCCGCACTGGTGGCACTGGGCTGTAATCACCCTAAGTATGATGAAGAGTTTAAGAAAATAGGCTCTGCTGCCGGTTTTTATGACGATTATCATGAAGGCAAAGACCCCGCGGGTATATCAACTCAGGATCCGGAGTTGTCTAAACGCCTTGATCCGGTAGTGGCGGGTCGGAAATTAGCTAACTACCTTAATGTACTGACACTCGAAGCCCAGACATTGGCGCGTGCCTGCGGTAAAAATGATTTACGCAATTTAGAGCCGGAAGATCTTGTGGCGCTGACGGTCGAATCAGCGGCGATGGCTCGTGTTCCTCTGGCCGGTACTAACTGGGTTCCAGGGCAAAAGTTCTAACGATTTAATTCAACCTGAGTGTAACAGGCGTATCACGGAGCAGTTTTTGCTCCGTGTAGATTCCTGCACTTAAAAATCGAATATGTAAGTGTTTTTAAACCATTGTAAGGAGGCCTTAAGGGCTACGACTATGAATATACCGGCAGATAAACAAGAATTTTTACTGAAAGCCAGTTGTGAAGCAGGTAGCGGAATTATCGCAGCGGTTACTACTTTCCTTTCTGAACGCGGCTGTTATATCAGCGAGCTATCGCAGTTTGATGATAACGAAAGCGGTCGATTTTTTATGCGTGCGCGTTTTCATGTTGAATCCGGAGGCCATGGTCTTGCTGATCTTCAGGGCGAGTTCTCCAGCGTCTCTGAAGTATTTGATATGGATTGGAAAATGGTGTCGGCAACAGCACCCACCAAAACGCTGATCATGGTGAGTAAGTTTGATCACTGCCTGGATAATTTGATGTATCGCCTGCACAAAGGCGAACTCAACATGGAAATCACCGCCATTGTTTCTAACCATAAAGATTTACGTCCAATGGCAGAGCGTGAAGGTATCCGCTTTATTTATCTGCCAGTGACCAAAGACAATAAGCTGGAGCAGGAAAAAGAGCTACTGAATATTATTAAAGAAACCGGTACAGAGCTGATCGTATTGGCGCGATATATGCAAATTCTGTCAGATGGATTGTGTAAGGCCCTCAGTGGTCGTGCGATTAATATCCATCACTCTTTCCTTCCGGGTTTCAAAGGTGCCAAACCTTACCACCAGGCACATACCCGTGGTGTGAAGCTAATTGGTGCGACCGCGCATTATGTCACTTCTGACCTGGATGAAGGTCCGATTATTGAACAGTCAGTACAGCCTGTGGATCATACCTATAACGCCGATGCCTTAGTCGCTGTAGGCCGTGACACGGAAACTGTAGCGCTTGCCAAAGCCGTTAAATTGCATGTTGATCATCGTGTGTTTCTCGATGGAAACAAGACCGTTGTTTTCAAATAGGAGACAACAAGAATGGCTTTTTTAATTGATGGCAAACAGATATCTCAGCAGGTTATTGAAGACACCGCTGCAGAGGTTGCTGAATTTAAGACCACTTATGGCATTAAACCGGGTCTGGCCGTTGTGCTGGTAGGTGAAGATCCTGCCAGTCAGGTTTATGTGCGAAATAAGGTGAAACGTGCTGAAGAAGTCGGGCTTAATTCAATTGAGCATCGCTTAGCGGCGACGTGCAGCCAGCAAGCCTTAAACAAGCTGGTGGATGAGCTGAACACAGATCCCATGGTTCACGGTATTTTAGTGCAGCTTCCTTTGCCGGCACATTTAAACGAGGCTGAAATTATTTCGGCTATCAGCCCGGACAAAGATGTTGATGGTTTTCACCCTCTTAATGTGGGTGCGCTCGCCTGCGGAGAGGCCTCTCTGGTGCCTTGTACACCACTGGGCTGCATTATCATGCTGAAAACAGTATTTGAAGATCTCAGTGGCAAAAATGCAGTGGTGATCGGTCGTTCAAACATTGTGGGTAAACCCATGGCCGCACTCCTACTGCAGGAAAATTGTACCGTCACCATGGTGCATTCGCGCACTAAAAATATTGAAGCCTTGTGTTCGCAAGCCGATATTGTGGTGGCGGCGATCGGGCGCCCTGAGTTTGTTTCTGCTAGTTGGATCAAACCTGGCGCAACCGTCATTGATGTGGGTATCAATGCGATTGAACGTGATGGGCGTCGCCGGCTGGTAGGCGATGTGGACTTTACGTCAGTTGAGCCAATTGCCGCTGCAATTACACCCGTACCGGGTGGTGTAGGCCCCATGACTATTGCCTGTCTTATGAAAAATACCCTGACAGCAGCGCGTTCTCAAGTTCTGGCCAGAGCGCTGGAACGTGAAGCCGGTTAAGCTGACTTTTAATAGCGAATTCGGCATCAGATGGTTGCTGGTGTCTGTGTTAAGGAGAAAATTTTAATGCCTTTCTCATTATTGAAATATGGTCTGAATAAAGACTACCCATTTGAAAAAAATGCAGATCTGCCTGTGCCATCTGAACTGAAATCCAGCTATGACGTCGTCATTATCGGAGGCGGTGGACATGGCGTTGCTACGGCATATTACCTGGCTAAATACCACGGTATTACCAATGTCGCAATTTTAGAAAAAGGCTATCTGGGTGGAGGCAATACCGCACGAAATACAGCGGTTATCCGATCCAATTATCTTACTTCTGAAGGGGTTAAGTTTTACAGTGAGTCAGTAAAACTCTTTAAAGAGCTTTCAAATGAGTTCGATTTCAACATTATGTATTCAGAGCGCGGTCAGCTTACGCTTGCTCATACTGATGCCACGGTCAGATCCTTTCGTCAGCGTACTGAAGTCAATAAACACTTTGGTGGTCGCACCGAATTAATAGGGCCTGCGGAAATAAAAGAGCTGGTGCCTACACTAAATATGAACCCTGCGCACATGCCTGTATTAGCAGGGCTGTGGCACATGGATGGCGCCACTGCACGTCATGATGCAGTCGCGTGGGGGTATGCAAAAGGAGCGACTCAACGCGGTGTTGAATTGCACCAGTTAACCGAAGTGACCGATGTGATTGTCGAAAATGGCAAAGTCACGGGCGTCAAAACCAATCGCGGTACCATTCAGTGTGGATGCGCTGTGCAAGCGGTAGCCGGACATAGTTCGTTAGTGGCTGCCAAAGCGGGTTTTCGCATGCCGATTACCACTTATCCTCTGCAAGCGATGGTTACTCAGCCGGTTAAACCATTCCTGGACCAGATGGTGAGTTCATCCGCCTTGCATTGTTACGTGCAACAAACCGGACGTGGAGAAATTGTATTTGGTGGCGGCTCCGACCCTTATCCACTGTACAACACCCGCTCTACGCTTGACCTGAAAGAAGGCTTATTAGCCCATGCTATTGAGATGTTTCCGTTTATGGCCAATCTGCGCCTGATGCGTCAATGGACAGGTATTACCGATATGACATCGGATTACAGTCCGATCATGGGACTGAGTCCGGTTGAGAATTATTACCTGGATGCGGGGTGGGGAACATGGGGCTTTAAATCGACACCTATCTGCGGCAAGACAATGGCTGAGTTGGTTGCCAGTGGCGGAAAGGTTCCTGAGCTGATCAAGCCATTTGCGATGGATCGTTTCAATGTGTTTCGTCAGGTCAATGAAATGGGCGCAACGGCAGCCAGCCATTAAGCGAGGTAAACGTTATGAAAATCATGAATTGCCCGCTAAACGGGCCACGTAACATCAGTGAATTTGTCCACGGTGGTGAAGTACGTCAGATGCCTGATCCTAATACCTGCAGCGATATGGAATGGGCAGACTATGTTTTCTATTCCGACAACGCTATCGGTATTGTGACGGAGTGGTGGTTACATGCGCCCTCCGGATATTGGTTTATCGCTGAGCGACATACCGCAAGTGATGAAATCATTCGTACTTTTGATGCATCGGAAATTTTCAATCAACGCTATGAGTTTCCGATAAAAGCAGAGGAGGCTGTGGTATGAACGAAGCTGTTAAAGTGAATTATCTTATGCGCTTAGAAGCCCCGATGGGATTGCTAATCAACCGTGAAAAATCGGTCAGTTTTACCTTTGAAGGGAAAACCTTCACAGGTTTTGAAGGCGATTCGATAGCCAGTGCGTTATTAGCCAACAATCATTGGCTGATGTCACGCTCCTTTAAATATCATCGCCCGCGTGGCCCTTTAACAATGGCCGGGCAGGATGCGAATACTCTGGTACAGTTGGGTGGCGAGCCTAACGTTCTTGCCGACAGACAAACAATCACCTCCGCGATGACGGTTGAAGGGCAGAATTATAACGGTACTTTAGAAAACGACCGTGATGCGGTTCTTGGTCATTTCGGACGTTTCATGCCGGTCGGTTTTTATTATCGGTCGTTTTTTAAACCGATGGGTGTGTGGGATAAGTGGGAAGGCTTTATCCGTAAAAAAGCGGGTTTGGGTAAGTTGGACTTAACGTTTCAGCCAGAATATTACGATAAAAAATATCTGTTTCATGATGTGCTGGTGGTCGGCGCTGGCCCCGCCGGTTTAGCGGCTGCACTGGAAGCGGCTGATGCCGGAGCCAGTGTTTTATTGGTAGAGGAACAGCCTATTCTTGGCGGTGCGCTCACCTATAGCCGTTTTGATGAAGAAGGTGTTGTCGCCGATAAACTGCGTACTGACCTGGTCGCCAGGGTAGAAGCTCACAGCAAGATTGACGTGTTAGTCAATGCGACCTGTAATGCCTGGTTTACGGATAACTACTTGCCGGTAATACAAGGCAAGCGGATGTTTAAAGTGCGCGCAAAAGAGTGCATTGTGGCCTCCGGCGCTTTTGAGCAGCATGTGGTGTTTCGTAATAACGATTTGCCCGGTGTCATGATGAGCAGTGCAGCAATGCGCTTGATGAAGCACTATGCTATTAAGCCCGCGCAACAAGCGGTTGTATTAACGGGTAATGATGATGGATATCTGACCGCCATAGAACTGCACCAGCAGGGTGTATTGGTTGCTGCTGTGATTGATATGCGCGAGCAAGCAGATAACCCGGAACTTGTCAGTGCGGTGCAAAAAAAGGGTATCCGGGTTAAGTCTGGTTTTACCGTTTATGAGGCCCTGCCTACCAAGGGGAATAAACACATATGTGCAGTCGATATTCGTAAAATTGTTGCACGCGGTGAAGTAGACAAGGCATCTACTATTATTGAATGTGATTTGCTGTGTATGTCGGCCGGATATATGCCTGCTTATCAGTTGCTTTGCCAGGCAGGTGGACAGCTGAAATATGATGATGACGCAGCGCTATTCAGTTTGTCCAACTTACCGGATCATCTCTATATTGCCGGTTCAGTGAATGGCATTAACTCACTGGATGCCGTGGTGGCTGATGGCCGGTTTGCGGCATTAAAGGCACTGCAACAGCTGGGCTTAACTGAAGAAACCGCACTGCCGATAAAGTGCACGCGTACACTGAATTATAAATGGCCTATTTTCAGCCATCCTAAAGGCAAAGACTTTGTAGATTTTGATGAAGACCTTCAGGCCAAAGATATTATTAATGCAACGCGTCTGGGCTATCGCGATGTACAGCTGGTTAAACGCTTTTCTACAGTAGGAATGGGGCCATCTCAAGGACGGCACTCGGCTTTACCAACGGCACGTTTGGTGGCTAAAGCGACAGACAGAACTGTTACTGAAACCGGAGTGACCACCGCCAGGCCTCCTTATTGCCCGGAAAAACTGGCACATGTGGCCGGACGAATTTTTGATCCTTCACGCCAGACGGCCATGCATTATCGTCACCTGGAACTGGGCGCGAAAATGATACCGGCAGGTAACTGGCAACGTCCGGCATTTTATGGAAAGCCGGGCGACAGAGATCAATGCATTCATGCAGAAGCCACCCATGTGCGTAATAAAGTGGGATTGATTGATGTTAGTACGCTGGGCGGAATCGATATACGCGGACCAGACGCTGCAGAGTTCATGAATCGAATTTATACCTTTGTCTTTCTTAAGCAACCGGTCGGTAAAACACGTTACGCTGTATTGACCAGTGAACAAGGCGTTGTCATAGATGATGGTGTTGCCTGTCGTATTAGCGATGAACACTTTTATGTGACAGCTACCACCGGCGGTGTCGATCGTGTTTATCGTGACATGATGAAATGGAACGCGCAGTGGCGTCTGGATATTGATATAGCCAATGTCACGTCTGCGTTTTCCGCTGTCAATCTGGCGGGGCCTGATGCCCGTAAAGTGCTTGAAAAACTGACCAGCGATATCGATTTAAGCTGCGAAGGATTTCCCTATCTGGCTTATCGGGAAGGCACTGTGGCAGGAATCCCTTCGCGTCTGTTACGGGTTGGGTTTGTCGGCGAACTCGGATACGAAATTCATGTGCCAGCGCGTTTCGGTGAAGCGCTGTGGGACGCTCTGATGGAAGCTGGAAAATCTCTGGATATTAAGCCCTTCGGTGTCGAGACCCAGCGCCTGTTGAGGCTGGAAAAAGGCCATATTATCGTCAGTCAGGATACGGATGGGATGAGTCATCCCGGAGAGCTCTCGCTTAATTGGGCGGTGAACCGTAAAAAACCGTTTTTTATTGGTTGTCGCTCAGTCGATATCGTTATGGCTCAGAAACAAACGCGTAAATTGGTGGGTTTTAAATTGCCCGTAAGCAGTACAAAGCCTGAAGAAGGTCATCTGGTGCTGGAGGGTGAAAATATCAGTGGCAACGTGACGTCGTGTGAGTTTTCACCCGCCACGAATGCCATTATCGGCATGGCATATGCCGGTATTAACCAATCAGATATCGGATTTCAGCTTCCTATTCGTGTCAACAACGGTGAAATGGTCATGGCTGAAGTGGTGGCATTACCTTTTTATGACCCCGATAACAGTCGTCAGGAGATGTAAACGATGAATACGATTCAACCTGAGTCTTACTCACAACGCAGTTTTATTTATCGGCAGTTTAGCGGTGAAAAATCCGCTGATAACACGTTTATGCAAGTGGCGGGTGGTGTCTTGGCGTTATCTACCGGTAACGATTCAGATGCTCCGGGTCTGATTGACCTATCATTAGTCCCCCGCGCGGGTTTCAGAGGCGTTAACGCAGAGCAGTATCTGAACAGCATGGGTTTTCCTGTGCCGGCTTTACCTAATCAGGCCGCTATGACGTCGCAAGGTGATTGGGTGTTACGCCTGAGCCAGAAAGAGTTTTGGCTGTTAAGTCATCCTCAACAGAATGTCTGTGACCGGGTAGAGGGGTATGCATTGCCCGAGCGCGGCTGTTATCCGCTTTATTGTCAGGATAGCCATACGTGGTTTGCGATGACCGGTAAGCATTGCCCGGATATTCTTGCCAAAGTGTGTGGTGTGGATCTGCGTGCAGCGTCCTTTCCGCCAGGCGCTATTGCCCAAACATCCGTGGCACGAGTCAATGCGATTATTATTCATCATGTCATCGGTAGCGAACAAGTATTCTCGATTATGAGTGATAGCGCTTCAGCTACCTATCTGTGGGGGGCATTGCTAGACGCAATGGCAGAATATGAAGGGCAGGTTTACGGATTAAATAAGTTAATCGAATAGCCTGTTTATTGCGCCACAACCGCTTCGGGGGTAACAAGCTCAAAACCAATCAGATGCCATGGTTGGTTTTTTTTGTTTTTTATCCCGGTGGGTTACCCACTTTTGTGTATGTCTTCCAGAGTATTGTGATGAGATTTATCAGTAGTAAAATTTATTAACAAATAGGAATATTCATGGCTCCTTTTTAGTTCTGTTTTGATACTTATTTGGGGCTGGTAAAAGGCTCTGATCGCTGTTATTGAAAATAGCGTAATTTTATTTCAGGAGGCGTTTTTTATGCACCCCGAGTCTCTAGAAGCACCCACTAATCGGCCGATTTATTCGCCAGTTATTGTCAATAATAAATCTGCTCATCATCTGTTTATCTGCGAAGGGCATCAGTCAAAAGAGTTTCAGACTCTATATTCATCGATAGAAGACCCGAAGAAAAACCGGCTGCTTGCATCAGAAGATGAGTTCAGCAGTGATCACGAAACAATCGTAGTAACGCATTCTGCCTTAAAAGAAAAGTTAACCCGGTTACTCGCGGAGCTGCCTCTGAGTACTACGATCTACCTGCAAGGTTGTGAAGCGTTTATGTGGGACCTACATAGTGTGGCAATTCAGGCTGGCATGGTAGCCGAACAGGTCAAAATGTTTGCGCCTGTCTCCCGTCAGCGTCGTCTGTTTTGCACACATTGTCACCACATCACAGAAGACGTAACACACTCTCCCGCTGTGTGTAGTTATTGTCAGCGTAATCTTCTCGTACGTGATCACTTTTCCCGACTGCATTCAGCTTATGTAGGTGTGCAGATAAACGCTGAAGATCCGGCCGATCTGCCATTACCGCAGGAGCTAAGCTAATGAGTAATGATAAGATTAAAGTCAGGGTGGCAGCGGTGGTTCAGGTTGCTCCTATGATCCGCGAATTTACCTTAACGGCTGCGAAAGGCAGTCTCTATCCATTTTCACCGGGTTCTCATGTTGTTGTTGAGATGCCAGGCGAGAACAAAACTTATCGTAATGCGTATTCACTGTTAAGTGATTCTTATGATACGTCTGCCTATCGTATCGCCGTTCGCTTGCAGGATAGTTCCCGTGGCGGTTCTGTATTTATGCACCAGCAGGTCAAAGAGGGCGATGAGCTCTTGATTTCGCCGCCGGCTAATTTATTTATACCCGACTGGAGTGCCAAAAAGCATGTTCTGTTAGCGGCTGGCGTAGGGATTACACCCTTTATGTCATACCTGCCAGAGATGCAGCGTCGCCAGGCAGACTTCGAATTACATTATCTGTTCAGAAGCAAACAAACCGGCGCGTATCAATCGGAACTGGCCGAGCAACTGGGTCAACGGTTTTTCAGTTACGATTCTGATCAGGCACAACGCTGTAATATCTCTGAACTGTTAGCTGATCGGCCGTTAGGTACACATATTTATATTTGTGGGCCGGAAGCTTTGATAAAGGATGTTCAATCGGTTGCAGGTGAGCTGGGATGGCCTGACAGCGTCATTCATTATGAAGAATTTGCCGCACCTAAGCCGGGTAAAACTTTTACGGTAGAACTCAAATCCACCGGGAAAACCTTGCAGGTCGGTGAGTCTGAAAGCCTGCTGGAAGCCTTAGAAGCGGCGGAAGTCGCCATCCCTAATTTGTGTCGCGGTGGGGTGTGTGGCCAGTGTGCCACGCCGGTAACCGAGGGTGAAATCGAACACCGCGATAACTTCTTATCCGTAGATGAAAAAGCCCGTCAGGATTGTGTTATGCCTTGTGTCTCCCGCGCTCACAGTGACCGACTGGTCTTAGATATTTAGGAGTAATGATTTATGCGTATCTCACCAAAGCCGGTACAAAGTTTCCGGAATGATTTTACCTATAGCAATAGCAAAGAAGCCATTTCTCGTTTTCCGTTTCCGTTTGTCGAAGACGAATATCGCTATTCGGTCAATATAGAACCACATGCTATGCCAGGGCCAGATGGATCAGTATTTGAGAAGTTTCTGGATATCGATGAGCACTATTTATCAGAAATGGCGGAGCGCGCCATTGTTCTTAAAGAAAATCCTGCCCGATGCTTAAGTATGGAGCATATGGATCTGGCCTGCTGGGACATGATAGAGCGTGTGATGAGCGCTTTATCTGAGGATTATCCAGAACATTTCAGTCTGACTAAACAAGGTGATAACTGGCATTGGCACAACAAACTACTCGATATACAGGATGATTTTGTTTTTGGTGATAGCAGTACATTGCCGATGTCACCATTGGAATACATAGGACGTCAGGTGCAGGGTGACTTTGCTATCCTCGATCAACGGGACGCTGATCTGTTTATGGATGCAGGAATTGTCACTTGTCCGGCTGACTGGTCGTTAGCATTTGATGCCGGTATGAGTTTTTCTGAATGGCATGGGCCTGTACCGATGGCGCGTGAAGAAGGGATATTTGAGCGGGCATTGAAGTATTTAACCGCGATTCAGGTAGGCCGTCCGGTGCGTCGTTTAAATTGGACACTGACGATTAATGCAAGAATGGACACCTCTCCGGAAACCTATCCATCCTGGGGGAATGAACGTGCCAGCGTGACCCCTGAAAATGTGGCAGAAAAAGTACACCTGCGGGTGGAGGTGCAGGTGCTTGACCGTATGCCCCGCAGCAATGCACTGATGTTCAGTATTCGTACTTATCTGATAAGCCTGGAGGATTTGGTGACAAATCCGCAATGGGCAAAGCGAATGCACCGCGCCATGAAAACCCTTCCGGCACCGTTGGTGGAATACAAAGGGTTAACGCGCTTTCATCCAATGGTTGTTGAATACTTATCACAATTTGATCCGATGAACTAACAATAGACGTGTTTTTACAAAGCTGAATTATAGATTTTGTACGGATGCTGTTTCATGCGATTTGGCGGTTGAGTCGTCAAATCGCTTCTCTTTTGCTATGTGTTTTGCATGGTTTTCATAGGGTTATTACAGTGATGTAAGGGAGTAGAACATGGGGTGGATTTATCTTTGTATTGCCGGTGTGCTTGAATGCTGCTGGGCGGTAGGGCTCAAATACAGTGATGGTTTCACTCGGCTGTGGCCATCAGTAATCAGTGTGCTTTTAATTATCCTCAGCCTGGGCTTGTTATCCCTGGCTATGCGTACCATACCGATGGGAACGGCTTATGCCATCTGGACTGGCATTGGCACTGCAGTTCTCGCTTCATATGGTATTTTGTTCCTGGATGAATCGGGCAGCATGCTAAGAATCGCGTGTATAGCCTTAATTGTTTTCGGCGTAGGAGGGCTGAAACTGTTTGCTTAATGGTGTAGAGAAGTCAATGTCCATTGTCGGCCCCTCTATTATCTGACTTGCCGCAGGGGTGAGTTGAAATAGTAAATTTCACTCACCTTTTTTGAAAACATCATCCTTCCAGTCAGGCCCCAGGTTCGCTTCTATATACTCACGAATAAACTGTCTCACTTTCTGTGATGGGGTCACATCCTCACGACTACATAGCTGTTCAAAAGCCTTCTTTTTTTGGGGATCAATTAATAGAGTCAACCTTGCGGTACGATTTTCCATAGCGATGCTCCTATGTGATTCTATGTTAATCACATTAACATTGTATTAACTTATAATGAGAGGATAATACACATATTATACGATGTTAGATAGCGAGTGAAAGCACTATGGCGCATAGATCCCATCTCTTCACATTACGCATGTTTCATGCTCTGCGAGAGTCCTTAAGTGAAACTCCCTACGGCCTAAAGATATTTTCACAAGATTTACTCGCTGGAATTACTGTGGGGATTATTGCAATCCCTCTAGCGATGGCACTGGCGATTGCGAGTGGTGTTGCGCCGGAATACGGTTTATATACCGCCATTATTGCCGGCTTTATCATCCCGTTGACAGGAGGGTCCAGGTATAGCGTTTCAGGGCCTACAGCCGCTTTTGTAGTGATACTCTACCCAATTGTGCAGCAATATGGATTATCCGGATTATTGCTGGCAAGTATTCTTGCTGGAGTTATCCTGGTGTTAATGGCTTTTCTAAGGTTAGGGCGATACATCGAATATATCCCCGAGTCCGTGACTCTTGGGTTTACTGGCGGCATAGCTGTAGTTATTGCAACATTACAGATAAAAGATTTCTTAGGGTTGCATATCGTCGATATGCCGGAACATTTTGCTGAAAAAGTTAATCTGCTTTTTCATCTGATGCCCGACTATAATCTATGGAGCTTATCTGTTGGCGCTGTCACTTTACTTGTCATGCTAACCTGGCCCTATTTAAAAACACCCGTGCCTCCACACCTCCCGGCAGTCGTGATAGGGAGTATCATGGCTTTAATGGCCAATCAATCAAGTGTAGAAGTAGCAACAATAGGCTCTACATTTAGCTTCACTTTGCCCAATGGAGTGCAGGGTTTTGGGATACCGTCAATGCTGCCTGATCTGCAATGGCCGTGGGATAGAACTCAACCAGGGGAGGTTTCTTTAGTTTTTAATTGGCAACTGTTACAAGATTTGCTGCCTGCCGCATTTGCAATAGCCATGCTGGGTGCCATTGAGTCATTATTATGTGCGGTTATATTAGATGGCATGACAGGGAAAAAGCATAGTGCAAACAGTGAGTTATTAGGACAGGGGATTGGCAATATAATTACTCCTTTCTTTGGAGGCATTACAGCCACGGCGGCAATCGCCAGATCTGCTGCCAACCTGAAATCAGGTGCGAAAACCCCGATAGCATCTATTATTCACGCCTTAGTTGTTTTAGTTGCTCTGCTGTCTCTGTCGAAAGTTCTTTCATTTTTACCCATGGCGAGTATGGCTGCTTTATTAATCATTGTTGCGTGGAATATGAGCGAAGCACCAAAAGCTTTTCATCTGATTAAAACAGCCCCAAGAAGTGATGTAATGGTCTTTTTGGTCTGCTTTTCTCTCACCGTACTGTTTGACATGGTACTCGCTATAACAGCAGGAATTATATTAGCGTCTTTACTCTTTATGAAAGAGATAGCGGAAATGACCACGGTGCGTGATATAACACACAGCAGTAAACTGATAGATATTGACATACCTGCCGGATGGAGTGTATTTAAAATAACCGGGCCTCTTTTTTTCGCTGCTGCTGATAAGGTTTTTGGTGAATTATCCTTATTGTGTGAAAGCAAGAAAGGAATGGTCCTATATCTTGACGGCGTCTCTATTCTTGATTCTGGCGGCGTTGCTGCGTTGAGTAAATTTATAGAAGTATCAGAAAAATATAATGCACAAATATACCTGGCAGACTTGCAAAGACAGCCATTAAAAACACTAAGCAGGGCTGGCTTACCTGCAAAAAATAGTGTGATAACTTTTCCAACCCTGGCGGCAGCGTTGGAAAATTTAAAAAAGGGGGAGGGTAATCATTGAAGATTGATCTGGCAACTCAGCGATATAAGGAAGGTATTTTTAGTTCTGCAACAGTAAGGAGAAGTCCGAATAACCTTAATGAGTGGTTCATCATGCTTATAGATAACGACAATCTATCATTTATTATTGCCGACTATGATGACTCCATCATTACTAGTACAGACCTTGATAATATTTTTGATACGTTGAAAAAAATTGGGTTTTCTTCAGCAGAGGTTGTCTTTAAGTAAAAAAAGCCCAGGGAAACCTGGGCAAACACGACAAAAGCTAACTGCAAACGTCTTATATGACAGGGCCTGCCTGGGCTAACAGGCTGGCTTCTTCTGTACCTGCGAATCGAGTAAAATTCTCAATAAACTTTGTGGCTAAAATACGGGCTCTGGAGTCCCACTTTTCAAAACAGGGGCCTGAGTTTTGCGGAAGCAAAATATGACTTGGAACGCCCGTTATTTCTGTTGGAACCGCCAGATTAAAGTGGCGCAGAGTCACACAAGAAGCACTATCTATTTCATCATTCAAAATTGAATCAATAATGGCGCGCGTATTTTTCAATGATATACGCTCCCCTTTCAGATTCCATCCAGTATTAACTAAGTAGGCGGTTGCACCTGATGCTTTCATTCTTTCTGCGAGAACGTGAGAATATTTTGTAGGGTGTAAGGGTAAAAATGCAGCGCCAAAACACGCTGAAAAGGTAGGTTCAGGCTCGAGGATACCTAGCTCTGTTCCGGCTACCTTTGATGTATAGCCCGATAAAAAGTAATACATCGCCTGTTCAAGGGTTAACTTTGATACTGGAGGCAAGACGCCAAAAGCATCCGCTGTGAGGAAAATAACTTTCGTTGCATGGCCGGCTTTTGACACAGGTTTTACTATGTTATCAATATGATAAATAGGGTAGGACACGCGCGTATTTTCAGTTTTCTCGCGACTACTGAAATCAATAACACCTTCATCATTTATGACGACATTTTCAAGCAAAGCGTCTCTTCGTATGGCGGCATAAATATCAGGTTCTTTATCTTTATCCAGATCAATGACTTTAGCGTAACAACCGCCTTCTAGATTAAAAATGCCGTCGTCATCCCATCCATGCTCATCATCTCCGATTAAGGATCTTTTAGGGTCTGTTGATAATGTGGTTTTTCCGGTACCGGACAAACCAAAAAATATAGCGACATCACCTTCCGCTCCTGCATTTGCAGAGCAATGCATGGACGCTATTCCCTTTATAGGCAACAAGTAATTCATGGCAGAGAACAGGCCTTTTTTCATCTCGCCGCCGTACCAGGTACCACCGATAATCTGCATACCTTCTGAGACATTAAATGCAACGAAGTTCTCGGAGTTTAGTCCTTGTTCTTTCCAGTGCGTATTTACCCCTTTTGAGGCATTTAAAACGACAAAATCAGGATCAAAGCCTATGAGATCAGCCTCAGCAGGGCGAATAAACATATTTTTTACGAAATGAGCTTGCCACGCCACTTCTGTAATAAAACGAACTTTCAAGCGGCTGTTAATGTTTGCTCCACAAAAGCAGTCCACAACAAACAGGCGCTTTTCTGATAATTGTTCAGCCGCGACTTCTTTGAGTTCTTTCCATACCTTCTTAGAAATAGGCTTATTATCATTTGTGCCTTGATCTGACCACCAGACGGTATCAGCCGTTAATTTATCTTTAACGATGTATTTGTCTTTTGGAGACCTTCCCGTGAAAGCACCGGTATCGACGGAGACGGCACCAGACTGCGTAACAAAGGCTTTTTCAAAACCACATAAGTCAGCCCTTGTTTCTTCTTCATATAAAAAATCATAGGAGGGGTTATGAATAACTTCTCTTGGATTAATGATTCCATAACGTTCTAAATCGACAGTTTTCATATATCTCCTTTTTAATCATTCCATAGAGATTTAGTAACATATTAAATAATATAAATTAACATAAAAGATTATACAGTTATAATATAGGTATCAGTCAATGTTAACTTGATTAACATATACTTTAGTATTTCATGCGCATTTTATTTAGAATAAATCAGATTTTTATCAGGCGTTGCTTCGACCCGTAATAAGATAGAATTTAAGCTATTGTTTTATTTAATGAAATAACAGTATTTAAAGAAATAGCGGGTTTAATATTATGCGTAGTGATCAGCTTTCTTTATGCGATTCATAATGGCTGGCGGCTTTTCAGCCTGATTTGTTATTTTCAACATTATAAATTGTATGATGGCTGTTGAAGCGGAAGATGAAGCGTTTAAAGACTTTCTTTTTAATTTCGGCGTGGCGTTCTTAGTGGCTTGTCTGTTCTGTAGTAGAGGCCCCAACACAGTGTTGGGGCTTATGCCTTAGTTGTTCTAACCTGCTTTTTGAACGGGTTCATCTGCAAGATATGCGTTAAGGGAGTCGTCCAAAGCGTCGATCCACGGTGTATGATGAGGAGGAGCCATGGTGCCAGTCATTAACGAGCGATATGAGTAATCACGGAAGGTCATAATGTTTTCTTTTTTATGATTTTTCCATTCGAGGAATGTTTTACGCACACCTTCAATATCAAACGTAGGATAATCGGTGGCTTCTATCAGTTCCAGAATGTAATCACCCTGGAAGGTAAACATCTCTTCCGCTGTTTTAAGTTTGAGTTCTTTTTCGCGCCACTCAAGCGTATTTTGGGTCATCGCTGCTTTACTGGCCGGCAGTTTGATTTTACCCATGATGATGTCACGGACATACCAAGCCTGTGCATCAAACATGTTAAAGGTGTACCACTGATCCTGCATACCCAGATAAAACATTTGTGGGTTGTCTTCCCATACAACGCCTTTATAAAGATCCAGCGGCCATAAGCGGTTATCGGTTTTCAGACAAAGTGATTCAGGCAGGAACGGGAAATGGTGAAGATAACCGGTACATAGAATAATAGCGTCGATTTTTTTACTGCTGCCATCGGCGAAATAGGCGGTGTCGGTATCGACTCTTTGCAGTAGTGGTTTCTCTTCCCAGTTCTCTGGCCATTTAAAGCCCATTGGGGCGGTCCGGTAGCAACTGGTCAGGCTACGTGCGCCGTATTTATAACACTGTGATCCGATATCTTCTGCTGAGTAACTGCTGCCCACCAGTAATATATCTTTGTCTTTGAATTCCAGTGCATCACGAAAATCATGGGCATGTAATATACGTCCTCCAAAAGTGCTGAAGCCTTCAAACGTAGGGACTTTGGGAGTTGAGAAGTGGCCGGAGGCGGTAATGACGTAATCAAACTCTTCGCTGTAAACCCTGTCGTTAATGTGGTCGTGTACTGTTACGGTAAACTTTTTAGTCGTTTCATCGAAACTGACATTACGAACTGGTGTACTGAAACGAATGTAATCCCGCACGCCTGCTTTTTCTACACGTCCTTTGATGTAATCCCATAGCACTTCACGCGGCGGGTAAGATGCGATGGGTTTTCCAAAGTGTTCATCAAAACTGTAGTCAGCAAACTCCAGACATTCTTTAGGACCGTTTGACCATAAGTAGCGGTACATACTGCCGTGCACGGGTTCACCGTGCTCATCTAACCCGGTACGCCAGGTGTAGTTCCAGAGTCCTCCCCAGTCATCCTGCTTTTCAAAACAGACGAGCTCAGGTATGTCATCGCCTTTAGATTGTGCAGACTGAAAAGCGCGTAATTGTGCCAGGCCACTAGGTCCTGCACCAATGATAGCTACTCGTTGTGTCATAAGACTCTCCTTAAACTGTAGATGTAAACAGTGAAAAACTAAAATGCTGTTGATCTACAGTAAGGGGCAATGCTGCTTTGATAAATTCCCAGGAAAGGGTAAGCCAAAAGGGTTAGTGGGGTAGTTGTGGACGTTCGGTGGTGAGTTGGACGGCGATAATGACGCCTTCTACGCCTAATATTGAGCCGGTATCCGAATAAATACCTTTGCCTTTGTCGAGCACGTACTGACAATCTCCGGATTCATGGAAGAGGCGATAGGTCAGCTTGAACTCAGTCATGTTTTCTAAGGCTATTTGAACTTCAGCCCATACATCACTGGCATCTTCAGGGTGAATCAGTGATCCGAAGGAGAGTTGTGACTGGTTCAGTAGTTGTTCTGCGCTGTAGCCACTCAGTTCCAGACAGCCATCACTGACATATTCCATCGTCCAGTTTTTATCGTTTCGTGAGCGGTAAATCATCGCCGGTATGCGGTTCACCAGCCCTGTCAGGCTTCTGTAGCTGGCATTTTTTAACTGATCTTTGCGAACCAGCGGAGTAATGTCACACAGAGTGGCTGATAAGGGATATAACTGGCGAGGGTGCATGGATTGAATGCGCATTTCACACCAGCGTATTTCGTTATCTTTGCCAATAAAACGTATCCATATATGCTGGCTGGTGTTTTGCTGGTCTATTTTTCTGATGGTCTGTTGCCACAGGGTTTTATCTTCAGGGTGGAGAAAGTCCCCCAGGTAACGACCTTGAGTCTGCTGTTTTGAGCAGCCACTGATCTGTTCCCAGCATTGATTTACGTATTCTATCTGCTGTGTTTTATTGATGCGTAGCACGACATCATTGAGGGTGTCTAAAAACTCAAGATAATCAAATGGTTTGCTTGCTGGTTTACGTAGCATCTTTAAGTACTTGAAGAACATGACTATTCATTCTCCAGCGAAGTGTTGTCTTTATGCTGTGTGTGTGCCCATGCGGCCAGTTCAAGACGAGAGTGCAGGTTGAGTTTTCTCAGGACATTTTTCACATAGACTTTGACGGTGCCATCACTGATGCCCAGTTCCCGGGCGATCAGTTTGTTGCTCATACCTTTGGATATCAGTTCCAGCGTTTGTTGTTCGCGTTCGGTCAGCTCATTAAATGTGTCATTGTAATCTGCTTCATCTTTTTCTGGCCTGGCGATGGGGTTGCGAAGGTGTTGGGCTAATAAAGTAACGCCTGAATCATTGATCGCGACTTGTCCCGATTGTACCTGATGGAGCCGATCGATGATTTCATCGGGGTGGGTATCTTTACGAAGATAGCCATCAGCGCCAGCGGATAATGCTTCAAGCAGATCTTCGCTGTCATCTGAGGCAGTAAGAATCACCACAGGTAAGTGTTGGTCGATTGATTTTAGCGTCTTCAGGAGTTCAAGTCCGGATATATCAGGCATATGAAGATCAATCAGCGCGAGTGATGGCTGCAACCCGGCCATGTTATCTATCAGTGCTTGCGCATTATCAAAGTCAGCCAGTACCTCAAAACAATCGCTCTCATTTAATAGCTCTACAACCCCCCGTCTGAATAGTGGGTGATCATCGACAATGACTACACGTGGAAAATCGCTCTTGCTCATTTCAACTCTCTCCGGGGAACTGTAAGCTCGACTGATGTGCCGTTTCCCAGTCTGGGTAATATTTCTAATCGGGCGTGAATACGATGCGCTCTTTCCTGCATTATTTTCAGGCCAAAACTATCATGACGGCCTTTTTTGGTTGAGATACCGGTTCCGTTATCCTGGATTTTAATCAGTAAGCATCGATTTTTGTCAGGTAACAGAATAACTCTGGCATGGCTGGCACGAGAATGACGAACGATGTTACTCAGTGCTTCGCGTACGATATACAGAATCTGTAAGTCATCAGGTGACGTAATATGGGTCGCGTTAAGAGTACGGTTATCGATTTCAAAGACAATCCCTGAGCGCTCTTCGAACTCTTGTACGGATTTGTAAATGGCTTCTTTAAGGGTGCAGCCTTGCATCGACAGGCGCGAATTAACGATTAACTCACGTGTTTGGCGGTAGGCGCTATGCGCCTGGGTGGAGAGATCATCCGCTAATTCCTTGAGTGGTTCATAACGGTGCTCTTCGCAAAGGGATGCTAATTTAGCCGTTCTCATGCGCATATAGCCAAGCACTTGCGCCATTGAGTCGTGAAGCTCTGCCGCATGTGCCTGTCTCTCTGAGCTAATCGCTTTTTCGATGCTGCTCTGTTGCTGCTGCCAGGCAATGAGCCCACGGCTAAGGGATTTATTTAAGGGAGATGTATGTCGCTTAATAAACTCAGAGCGGGGCAATGGGTTTGGAAATGTCAGCATCAGCCAGCCTGGCTGATTTCCTGTACCTAAAGCAATTTTTTCAGCATGAATAGTGCCTTCAGATGCCGTCATCTGCAAACCTGCCGGGTTGTTTTCAAAACCAGTATTGACTTTGCAATGATAACGGAGCTGGTTCGTCCGGCCCGGTAAGGGTGATACGGATGTGGCGTGGTACACCGTTAATTCATTATTGCTGATGTTAGGCAAAAGCAAAAAAAGATCACAACCAAGCGCGCGCTTAAAGTCATTTTGTATTGAATTGATCAATACCGGCAGCGTTTGGCTAAGGTCAGGGCTCATGGCGATGTCGAGCGCCAGCTCTGAGTAATCTGACGAGGGCGGCTTATAAGAGACTTGATGATTACGCCTACTTGAGAGAAGCAGTGGAAGAAACCCTCCCCATAACCTCAACTTGTCTATCACTGGACTCTCCTTCATTAACGACTGATTCACTGGCTTGATTGGCACTTATGCTTCTCAACCCTTATCTCCTTAATAAGCATTTTGTATGCCACTTATATCATTTTTATACCTTTACCTCCTTTGGAATACCTATATCTGTGTATTGTCTGGAAAAGCACTACGGGTAAATATTATTAACTATCAGGAATATTTGGTGGTTATATTATTTTTCTGAATGCAGCGGCTAATAATGCACCAAAGATGGGCTTTTATGTGTGAGGTGCACTTTGAAAAGGCCAGATATTTAAAGCTTTTGGATGTTAATTAAACGGGCTGTTTTATTTTTTGTATCGAAAAATGGCTGTTGATTGAGCAGTACTTAAATCAGATAACAGTAATCGGGTAACAGAGCATGAAGACAGTTAGATATATGAACAAGGCAGGTGAAGACGATCTTATCCTCAGACAATATCGTATAGCAGGACAAGGTGCCTTGCGTCTTGAGCTTCAGCCAGGCGACCGCTTGGTCGTGAAATCTGTTGATGGTGAACAGGGGTGTGAAGTTATCGTACTGAACGAGGCGGGTAACAGTAGTCCTGAATTATTAGACGGGTGTGTGCCTGTTGCATCCGTCTCTATTAAAGCACAGATAGCTGAATGCAGTGTCGCAGGAAAGCGATTAGAAACGTTATTGGGGCATTGGAAAGTCCCTGATCATGCGTTACAGGAAGTGGTTTCTTTTACTGCATTGGATTTGCCTGCGATGACGGTTAAGCAACCAATGGTACTCATTTTGGTGGCGGCTGGTGAGAATATGGGCGTTGAACAGCACTCACTGGCCAGTGAGTTATGTGTCGAGCATTTCTGTGTAAAAAAAGCCTGGGAAGATGTACCTGAACCGCTGGCTGTTCCTGTTAAAGATATTCGTATTCCGCATAGCACGGCAACAACGTATGAAGTAAAAGCCGGTGAGTGGATTCAGATTATTGATGTACAGGGCAAGCAGTGCTCAGACTTTATTGCCTTTGATAAAGCCGCCCTGGACAACGGGCAGGAGGTGACGCTGGATGCAGCCGCAACGCGGACAATAATGGGTCACAGCTTACCGCAACCGGGCTTGCATTCTCGCTTTAGTGATCAAAACCTGAGAACCATGCTGGAGGTTTATCAGGATACGGTAGGTTGTCACGACAGCTTTCTGCTGGCCTGCAATGTTAAGTATTATGAAGATAATGGCTATTTCGGTCATATCAGCTGCACAGAAAATTTTAATCTGGCACTGCAGAAATATAATGTTTCACCCCGCCGGAGTTGGCCTGCGATTAACTTCTTTTTTAATACATCCAGTGAAGAATGTGGCGCTATTGCGGCAGATGAACCCTGGTCTCAGGCGGGTGATTATGTCCTGTTGCGGGCCTCTCGGGATCTGATTTGCGTATCGTCTGCTTGCCCGGATGATATTGATTCAGCTAATGGATGGAATCCAACAGATATCCATATTCGCATTTATTCCTCTGAAGAGATGTTCCCACGCTCAATTGCTTATCGCACCACACCTGAGGAGGTTTCCCGTATGACAAAACAAACAGGATTTCATAGCCGTACTTCTGCATTAACTCAGCGTTTTTCCGAGTATCGCGGCTATTGGGTAGCCACTCAATACGAAGGTTGGGGGCCGCGAGCAGAATATCTGGCATGCCGGGAGCGTGTCGCGATGTTGGATCTGACACCTTTGCGAAAGTTTGAAATTGTGGGTCCGGATGCTGAAGCGTTCATGCAACTCGCCATTACGCGAAATGTTCGCCGCGTGTCTGTCGGAGAGATTGTTTATTCGGCCATTTGCCATGAAACCGGCGGCATGATTGACGACGGTACTCTGTTTCGTATGAGTGAACAGGCATTTCGCTGGGTCTGCGGTGATCCTTACACGGGCATATGGTTGCGTGACCTGGCCGTGAAACATAACTATCGGGTAAGCGTCAGGGACTCCAGCGATCAGTTACACAACCTCGCTGTGCAGGGGCCGGATAGCCGGGCACTGCTCGCTTCCATTATATGGACGCCTGAATGGCATCCTGAGGTGGAAAAACTACGTTGGTTTCATTTCACCATTGGGCGTATCGGCGGCCCGGATGGAGTCCCTGTAATGATCTCGCGCACAGGTTATACCGGAGAGCTGGGTTTTGAGGTCTGGTGTCATCCTGATACAGCAGAAACGGTATGGGATGCGATATGGGAAGCAGGGCAGCCTTATGAGATAGCCCCACTGGGATTTGACGCGTTGGATATGTTACGTATCGAAGCGGGACTTATTTTTGCCGAACATGAGTTTTGTCCTGAGACCAATCCGTATGAAGCGGGTATCGGTTTTACCGTTCCGATGAAAAGCAAAGAAGAAGATTTCATTGGGCGTGCTGCAATGGCAAGACAGTCAATGGAAAGTCGCCATAAGCTGGTCGGGCTTTTTATGGATACCGATGAACCTGTGGCACACGGAGACCAGGTGTATAACGGACGTTTTCCTGTAGGTGTCGTTACCAGTGCGACAGTATCCCCGGTTATGAAAAAAACGATAGCGATGTGCCGGGTTGCGCCTGATTTTGCAGCACCGGGCACCCGTTTAGAAGTAGGTCAGCTTGATGGTTATAAAAAACGCTTGGGCGCAGAGGTCACTTCTCTTCCTTTTTATGACCCTGAGCGCATAAGAGTACGTGGCTAGTGTGCTGGGTAAAAGAACACAGTGCGCTTAACAATGAGCAACATTAGTGCATATTTTTTATGTGGTTATTTTTTGTAAAACATAATCTATTGATATTAAAGAGATTATTTTTATTGGTATAAGATGTGCTTTCCTTATAGGAAATAAAAATTACTAAAGGTAAATAATAATTAGTTTTTGTGATTTCTTAAAATTTTAATTTAATAACTGAGAGGGTTCTATTATGGAACAAACCGCCCCAACACTGGCAGAGTTACAAACTCTGATTGAGATGACGGGTACCATCAATATGGAGGTGTTTTATTGGTGGTGTACCGGCCTGATGGTCATTATTCATGCAGGTTTCCTTGCGTATGAGATGGGAGCATCGCGATTAAAAAATGCACTCGCATCCGGCGTTAAAAATATTCTGGCGTTTGCCTTTATCGTACCCACCTTTTTCTTTTTTGGCTGGTGGATCTATTTGGCCATGTACAATGGTTTCACGCCTGATTTTGAAGCAGCGGTGGCGGGTTTGCCCTGGTCTACCTCCATGGGGCCCAATTTAACTGATAATGCGACCGGCATCTTCTGGGGTGCATTTGTACTGTTTGCTGCAACCACCGCATCTATTTTCTCGGGTGCAGTTATTGAGCGTATTCGTATGAGTTCATTTCTGGTTCTTGCGATTGTGCTCGGCTCAGGTGTCTGGATTCTAGGCGCATCGTGGGGCTGGCATCCAGATGGTTGGCTGACTAAGGAATGGGGCTTCCATGACTTCGGTGCAGCGGGTTGTGTACATATGATTGCCGGGTTCTTTGCTCTGGGGGTCACCATTAATCTGGGTGCACGGATTGGTCGATTCGCACCTGATGGAACACCTATTCTGATCAAAGGCCATAGTATGCCGATGACCATTATCGGTTTGATGCTCATTATTGTAGGTTTCTTTGGTTTCCTCGGGGGCTGTATCATTTATGCTGGCGGTGCTCAGTGGACGACCATTTTTGGCACACCGGTAACTTTATCTGCTGTGAGCTTTAACACCCTGATGTCCTTTTCTGGCGGCATTATCGGCGCTTACTTTATCACTCGTCAGCCTTTCTGGATGATGTCTGGTGGATTGGCGGGAATCGTTTCGGCTGCACCAGGTCTGGATTTATATTATCCACCATTGGCTTTCCTGCTGGGTATTACCGGCGGTGTAGTCGCGCCTCTGGCTGATAAAATTCTCACTGAGAAATTCAAAATTGATGATGCTGTGGGTGCATTCGCTGTACATGGTGTGAGTGGCATGATCGGCCTAATCGCTCTGGGTATCTTCAGTGGCTTCCCGAATGTTGTTGAGGGTGCTCCTGATATTTCATTCAGCGGCCAATTAATGAGCGCTGCTGTTATGGCTCTGTTGGGATTTGTGCCGGGATTTGGTTTGTCTTATGTGATGGCTAAAGTGGGTTTCCTACGTGTTCCTCCTAAAGCTGAAATTGCCGGTCTTGATCTTGTTGAGGTGCCGCTGGAGGCATATCCGGAATCAGTTCCTGCTACTGAGACACCTGTTAAAACTTCTACAGTAACCGCATAAGGAGAATAATATGAACGTAAGTCCAATTACATCATGGGAAGGGGTAGAAGCTTATTTTACATTTGCTGATAACCCAACAGCGATGGCAATTATCCTGGGGCTGTCTGTTGTTGTTACCGTCGGTGCAGTGATAGCCACTATTATTCATGAAAACGAAACCTATATCGATTACAGGTAATCTGATCTGGGTTTACAAAAGGCAGTTTCGACTGCCTTTTGTGTTTTCAGGGACCATTCACAGGAGCATTCACAAGACCATTCACAGACAGGAATTGCATATGAATGGAGGTGATTTTCTTTTGTAAGATTACAAGCCTAATTTATTCGCAACGTAATCGGCATCTTTATCACCGCGTCCTGATAGATTAACCAGAATGGTTTTATCAGGCGTCAGCGTAGCCGCTTTGCGCATAGCCCAGGCGACAGCATGAGCGCTTTCCAGTGCAGGAATAATCCCTTCAACACGCGATAACGTCATAAATGCGTCGAGGCATTCTTCATCGCTGGCGACCTCATATTGAACACGCTTCAGGTCTTTCAGGTGGCAGTGTTGTGGGCCAACGCCAGGATAATCAAGGCCGGATGCAATGGAATGAACGGGCAAGGGTTCCCCATTATTGTCTTGCAGCACGTAGCATTTGAAACCGTGAATCGCACCCGGTGTGCCTTTGGCCATCGTTGCCGAATGATCGGGTGTATCCAGGCCTTTTCCGGAAGGTTCTACACCGACGATAGTGACGCTTTCATCATTGAGGAATTCGCTGAACAGCCCCATGGCATTTGAGCCACCGCCGACACAGGCGGTGATGTAATCGGGTAGTTTGCCTTCTTTGTCCATAAACTGCTGGCGCGCTTCACGGCCAATTACGCTCTGGAAGTCACGTACCATTTTAGGGAAGGGGTGTGGGCCTACGACTGAACCGATAGCATAGATATAGTTAACCGGATCTTTCAGATATTCTTCGAAAGCACTGTCAACAGCATCTTTTAATGTGGCTGTTCCGCGTGTCACAGCTACCAGCGTACAACCCAGGATTTTCATCTTGGTGACATTAGGGTGTTCTTTTTCAATATCAACCTGACCCATATGAATTTCACAAGGTATGCCTACCAGCGCGCAGGCTGTTGCTAAGGCTACACCGTGCTGACCTGCACCGGTTTCAGCGATGACTTTTGTTTTACCCATAAATTTGGCCAGCAGCGCTTCACCTAAACAGTGATTTATTTTATGTGCACCGGTATGGTTGAGGTCCTCTCTTTTGAGAAAAATTCGGGCACCGCCAATCTTGTCAGAAAGGCGCCGTGCAAAATAGACAGGGCTGGGACGGCCAACATAATCGGTCAGCAGCATCTGAAGTTCTTGTTGGAAATCGGGCATCTGACGGATCTCTTCATATGCCGCGTCTATTTCGTCCATGATAACTTTGAGTTCAGGAGGGATTATCTGGCCACCATATTGTCCAAAAAAGCCTTCTTTATCAGGCATCGGGCCAAAATCAAAACTGCTCATATTACATCTCTCTTAAAAAATTCCGGATTTTTGTATCATATGCAAAGACTATAAAAGAGAGTGAGCCGGGAATCTACGTCATGCGTCAATAATCCCTGTAAAAAGGGAGGCGAATGACAAAGTTTAATCGAATTGAAAGTCTAACTGGGTTTCGGTAACCACGGACGTTTTATAGCCTTGCTGGCGATGTTGTTTGTTCAGCAGAAGGACTAAGCTGCGGGCCTCAGCATAGGAGGCCAGGATGGTGTGGGTATATTCTTGTCGATGGGTTGTTTGCAGGCTCCCGCGACATTGCGAAACGATCCAGTCGCCTACCAGGTCCTGGTAGAGTCGTATCACCGTATATTCTTTATTTTTACGCCAGTGTACGATCAACGATGGAATACCATTTAAAGAATTAAATTGGCGCGAATTGAGCCTTAATATTCGGCATTTGTAAAGCATGGGAGCATAACTTGTTAAAGAACCCTTTGAAAATAGTCGCAGATGAAAATATTCCTGCACTGGAGTCTATGTTTGGCGCGGGATCAGCTAAGCATATCCAGATACAGCGGGTAGCCGGCAGGGAGATGACCGCTGCTCAGCTGGAAGATGCCGATGTACTGTTGGTACGTTCGATTACTCAGGTGAATCAGGCGCTGTTAAACAATGCAAGACGAATAAAAATGGTCGGGACTGCGACGATTGGTACGGATCATGTTGATCAGGCCTATTTACTCGACAGAGGCATACCTTTTTTCAACGCGCCTGGCTGCAATGCTGATGCGGTGGTTGAGTATGTACTGACAGTGATCCATAACATCCTGCATGACAGAAACGCTGTATTGAAGGATCTGACCGTTGGCATTATAGGTGTAGGCAATGTCGGCGGGCGTCTATACGAACGTCTTCGTTTGCTCGGTATTGAACTGCTAATAAACGATCCTCCGCGTCAACACTCAGAAGTGCCATCCGAAGGGGAGTCTACAGAGCAGTCTGGAGAGCCGTTTTCAGGGCAGCCTGGAAAGAAGCCCGGTAAAAAAAGTTTCGTTGATCTTCAGACGGTATTGCAGCAGTCAGACATTATTTGTATTCACACGCCGTTGGTTAAAAAGGGTTTGTGGCCGACACAACATCTTATTGCAGAAGAGGAGTTGATGGTTCTGAAAGCGGGGGCCGTGCTGATCAATGCAGGGCGTGGTCCGGTGATTGATAATCAGGCATTGCTGGCGTGTCTTAAACAACGCGATGATCTGACTGTGGTGCTTGATGTATGGGAAAATGAACCGTTCCTGGAGCCAGCTTTAGTCGAAAAAACGCTGATCGCCACGCCGCATATTGCGGGTTATAGTTATGACGGGAAATTACGCGGAACACATATGTTACGTTGCCGCTTTGCAGAGATTTTCGGTCTGGCTCAGCCAAAGCCGTTGGCGGAGTTTCTTCCGCAAGCGTCAATTCATCGCGTAGATGTTACTAATAATGTCGCCATTCATGACTTGATGAACCTGGTTTATGATCCTTTTCGGGATGACAGGGCACTACGAAAAACACTGCGTTGTCATGATCAGCCCCAACAATTTGATCTGCTGAGAAAAAACTACCCGGTAAGGCGTGAATTTGCATCGATGACGGTGTCAGGAATTAGTGATACTGATAAGGCTAATATGTTGAAAAATCTCGGATTTACAGTCGAATTAGCGTAAGCTGACGTGCAAATGTAATGAGGTTTTAATGATTAAAAAGTTAAGTGCCCGGCAAAATGAGAAGTCACTAAAGGCGCTGATGCCGGCGGTAGGTGAGACGGTGTCTATTCAGTTTCAGGTACCCAGAAAACGTTTCACACTTAAATTATTAGGCTTTAAAGAAAATGGCAGTGTCATTCTGTCTGCACCTAAAGGTAGTGTAAATACGCTGAATCTTGAAGGTGCGAGGTTAACGGCAACGTTAATGGCTGGAAATCGGCGTTGTGCATTTGTCAGCCGGTTGCTTAAGGCGAATCCATCCCCTTACCCTCATTGGCATTTGGCTTACCCTGATACGGTAGAATACCACCGCGTCAGGACGCATCCGCGTATCCCTGTCAACCTTGCGGTGTCAATGGATCATCAGGATGAAGTGCAAGCCGCCAAGTTGGGGATGCCGAGGATCCTGCATACTCAGGATATTAGCTTAAATGGTATTTCTGTGGATGCCTCATCCGCACTTGGCCAGGTGGGTGATAAATATTTTCTGACGTTACGTTTTCAGATTAACACGCTGGATCAGGTGATTTTGTTGCCGGCGGTATTACGTACTATTGAGAATGTTGAGCCCGGTGTTATGCTGCATGGTTTGGAGTTTGAGTCGTTGGAAGAAGAGACTCAATTATTAATCACGGCTTTTGTTTATCAGCAGTATTTGTCAGAACTGGGTTATCTTGAAGATGAATGAACCACGTAATTTTAAGCTGGGATTGCTAATCAATCCGTTGGCTGGTTTGGGCGGCAGTGTGGCATTAAAGGGAAGTGATGGTGCCGACACAGCCTCTAAAGCACTGGCCTTAGGCGCAGAACCAAAAGCTCAATTACGCACACTGGTCGCCTTATCGGTTCTTAAGGATTCAGCCATCGATATTGTCACTTACCCGGCAGAAATGGGAGAGGACGCAGCCCGTCTAGCGGGTTTTAAACCAATCGTACTGGGTGAGATAGTCAGCGGACAAACCACCGCAGAAGACACCGAACGAGCGGCTCAGGCGCTGTATGCAGCAGGTGTCGATCTGATCTTGTTTGCAGGAGGCGATGGTACAGCGCGCAATATTTGCCATGCGCTGCCGGAACAGTTTCCCGTTTTAGGTATTCCCGCCGGCGTTAAAATTCATTCAGGTGTTTATGCGGTAACTCCCAAGGCGGCCGGCGAAATAGTTGCCATGTTGATTCGCGGCGAGCTGGTGACGCTCGGTGAGCAAGAAGTGCGTGATATCGATGAGGAGGCATTTCGGCAAGGGCGGGTGCGTGCTAAGTATTATGGTGAGTTACTGGTTCCGCAAGAACATCGCTACCTGCAGAATGTGAAGAGTGGTGGTAAAGAGGTAGAAGAGCTGGTGTTAGCTGATATTGCCGCGGACCTGATTGAGCGAATGGAGCCGGCAACGCGCTATATTATGGGCTCGGGCTCCACGGTTAAGGCCGTTATGGATGAACTCGGGCTGCAAAATACGCTATTAGGTGTCGATTTGATTGAAGATCACACGCTTTTAGGCAGTGACTTCACAGCGCAACAGTTGTTGGAGGACACATCAGGGCGCAAGACTAAACTGGTGATTACCATTATTGGCGGGCAGGGGCACATTCTGGGGCGCGGCAATCAGCAATTAAGTCCTGAGCTGATTAAGCAGATCGGCAAAGAAAATATCATAGTCATTGCGACAAAAACAAAATTAGAAGCCTTGCAAGGACGGCCGTTGATTGTCGATTCAGGCGATCCTGAGGTAGATAAGTCGCTAGCGGGTGTGATAGCCGTCACTACCGGATACCATGATTCAGTGTTGTACCGGATAGCAGAAATTTAATTAAGACGTGATTAACAAGATCAGAACAAGCCTGGCTGACTGCTGGGCCTGTTCTGATGTGTATTAGTTCTGATGGCGTTTATCCGTCAGGCCGCCGTTTGAACCTGATTCCGGCCACTTTCTTTTGCTAAGTAAAGCGCTTTATCCGCTCTCTCAATCATCTGTTCAGCAGTTTCAGCCTGAACCCACTGACTAATACCAAAAGAGGCAGTAATTGAACTGATTACTTTGCCGGATTTTTTCTGCTTAATGCGAATCGCCTGGATTTTTTTACGTAAGTTTTCAGCCAGAACGGCGGCTTCTTCTTTTTCTTTTCCGATCAATAAGATGGCAAACTCTTCTCCCCCAAAGCGTACCGGAAGAATCGGTTCCTGACATTCGGCTTTAAGAAGTTTACCGAAATACTGCAGCACTTTATCACCCATTAAATGACCATATTCATCATTAAAATCTTTGAAATGATCAATATCGATCATGATGAGAGTCGCTTTCGCATGATTCTTGGAGCCGGTCACCTGTTCCAGTTCAGTATCAAATACACGCCGATTGAACAGGCCTGTTAAAGGATCCATGCGTGCATCTAACCGGGTTCGTTTAAGTTCCTCTTTCAGTGCGATTATTTCAGCTTGCGCTTCCATAATCTGTTGTTGAAAAAGGTGGGTGGATTCAGTAATGGAGGCGGTATTTTCAGCTAATCGGTTAATGATGCTGGAGAGTTGGGGATTGCCTTCTGAATTACTTAACGCGACAAGGCTGTCTTCAAGTACGGAACCATAATATGAAGTGTTCTCAGCGGCGTGGTCAACCTGCTCAGTGAGTGTGTTGGTTAATGCTAATAATTGCTTTTTTGTATCTTCAGAATCTGTCAGGTCATCACTGATGACATGTTCGCGAAATAACTGTTCACCCAGCAGTGAGGGGCAGGTACCGTAAGTATCTAATGTCTGATCAATTTTATAGTTCAGGCTGGGTACTTTTTTAGATACATAGGTATACCAGAGTGCATAATTAAGCGGGTTAGGTGGAATATTATACTTAACCATCAGCGGTATAGCTTGGCGTAAATACTCGGCCGATTGTTTCGTATTGTCAGAAAATTTCATACTTTCCCTTTGCTCAACATAATTTTTTCTGGCACCAGCCCGTCAGCATACTTTCGGGCAATTTGTTTTAAAAAAGCTCGCTAATATAGCCGGCTTTGGCCGAAATAAAAACGATTGGTTAAGCTGCCTTTTGTTGTATTAACCGAATAAATATTTCGGCAAAAAGTCAGTAAACTTTATATAGCAATGAGTATAGTTCATTTTGAGTGTTTGAAAGTAGCGTCGTGGTTATTTTGTTTGAACGATGTAAGATGTTGAATCTCAGCTAAAAGATACTTGACGATGGGGCATAATCCGTCCAGATTTTTGTTTCCATTCTTGTATGGAATTCCACATATGCAATGGCTTTACGGATTACACTTCAATAATCTGAAAGGAGATCTTTTCGGTGGAATAACAGCGGCTATTGTCGCTTTGCCTCTCGCCTTGGCCTTTGGTGTCTCTTCAGGTCGGGCATGTATGGCGCTATTTTCGTCGGCTTATTTGCTGCTTTGTTTGGTGGTATTCCCTCGCAAGTATCAGGACCAACCGGACCTATGACCGTCGTAATGGCGGGAATTTTCACCCATTTTGTCGCACTTGATCCTGTCAGTGGGCCGGCGATGGCATTGGAGGAAGTTATTATTGATTCATATTTGGCTGTACAGAATGTAATGATTGTAGGTGCCAAGCCTGAGGTAGAGAGGATCTTACAACGAGTGCGAGTGGCGACATTAATACCTGATCACTATCATTTCCCAGATAGAACGGCTGCACTTGATGCAGCCGCTAAACTGTTATCGGCACCAGATAGTGAGTTTTGAAAACCAGGGCAGAGACTGCATTGATTCATTCATCTGCTCACTTAATGCAGATGCAGAATAATCTCCCAGAGACTCTATGTTCTTAGGATC
>NZ_JBFIIH010000010.1:0-54921 GCF_041601355.1 Neptunomonas sp. | reverse complement strand
GATTGAAAGCGGCATAAGCCGTCGTCGCTTTATGCAAGGGGGCGCTGCAGCAATGGGGCTGTTTCTGGCTGCTAATCCTTTAACAAAAGCCATAGCCGCCGTATCTGCGCCGACCAGTAAACTGCTGGGATTTTCAGCTTTGCCTACCAGCACCTCAGATGACTTTATTGTTCCGCAAGGCTATATCGCGCAACCACTCATTTCCTGGGGAGATCCGATTCTCAAAAATGCGCCAGCATTTGATGAGTCAGGTACGCAAACAAGCACTGCCCAGGCTGGCCAGTTTGGTGATAACACCGATGGCATGAGCTTTTTTCCGCTCTCTGAAAGCCGGGCTGTGCTAGCAGTCAATAATGAATACACTAACTATTTGCTGCTGTTCGCCCATCAGGGCAAACAACTGACGGCAGATGATGTAAAAAAAGCACAAGCGGCTCACGGCGTCTCTATCTTTGAAGTTGAACGTAAAAACGATGGGCACTGGCATTATCTGACAGAATCCAACTACAACCGTCGCATTACCGCGAATACTGAAATGGAACTCACGGGTGCGGCGGCCGGTCACCCACTGCTGAAAACCAATGCCGATCCATCAGGTAAAAAAGTACTGGGAACATTTAATAACTGTTCCAATGGCGAAACACCGTGGGGAACATACCTGACCTGCGAAGAGAACTTTAACGGTTACTTTGCAGCCCCTGGCGCAGAAATGGATAAGCGCCAGAAACGTTACGGTCTCAAAGCAGATAAAAACAAATATCAGTGGCATACATTTGATCCACGTTTTGATATGTCACAAGAGCCTAACGAGCCACACCGTCACGGCTGGGTGGTTGAAATCGATCCTATGGATCCCACTTCAACGCCTAAAAAGCGCACGGCACTGGGACGCTTCAAGCATGAAAATGCAGCGGTCACATTAGCCGACAACGGACATATCGTGGTCTATCTGGGTGATGATGAGCGCGGTGAACATCTCTATAAATTTGTTTCTAAAAACCGTTACAACCCAGACAATAAAGCGGCTAACCGCGATCTGTTAGAAGACGGTACACTGTTTGTTGCGCGCTTTAATGCAGCTGAAGGTGAGTTAAAAGGCGCGGGTGAGTGGCTTGAACTAACGTACGGCAAAAACGGCCTCACAGCAGAGAATGGTTTTACTGATCAGGCCAGCGTACTCATCTATGCACGTGAAGCCGCTACGGTTGTCGGCGCTACCACGATGGATCGTCCTGAATGGGTGGCCGTGCACCCTGACAACAAAACCGTTTTCTGCACACTGACTAACAATAAAAACCGCGGCATTAAAGACAACCAACCAGTCACAGGCCCTAATCCACGCGCTGAGAACAAATATGGCCAGATCGTTCGCTGGAAACCAGAAAACGCTGACCATACCAGCCGTGTATTTACATGGGATCTTTTTCTGGTAGCGGGCAATCCAGCCGTACATAAAGACTTCTATGCGGGTAGTGCCAACATAACCGACGAAAATATGTTTAACAGTCCTGACGGATTAGGGTTCGATAAGGCGGGTCGCTTATGGATTATGACGGATGGCAAATACTCAAATGAAGGCGACTTTGCAGGCATGGGCAATAACCAGATGCTATGTGCTGACCCCGTCTCAGGTGAAGTGCGCCGCTTTGCTACCGGCCCTATCGCGTGTGAAATCACCGGTCTGATGTTCTCGCCAGATCAGCGCAGCATGTTTGTCGGCGTGCAACACCCGGGGGAAAATAACGCACCCTCACACTTTCCTGCTGGCGGCAACAGCAAACCTCGCTCAACCATTATGGTTATTCAACGTGAGGATGGCGGCATTATCGGCGCGTAAATAAAGCCTGGAAGGTTCTAAAGCCCTTCAACAGGAGGGGCTTTTTTATGCAGGCATGGAGAATCTAATCTTGCCTGATCTAATCACGGAGAATCCAGTCAGGGTGATCTAATAAAGCTTAAGCAGCCTGGCCACGGAGTGCTTCGGTGTTTTGGCTATTTTCTGCATCAGTTTGAAGGGGATTTCATTCAGGCCGTACGCTTCATTAATACTATCCAGCATGCTGAGCCACAGCTTACCGGCCATTTCTGAATCATAAAGCGCCCTATGAAACACCCCGTCACTGGGGATATTCGCATACCGCACCAGCGTGCCCAACTTATGATCGGGTGAATGCTGATAAATTCGACGAGCCACTAGCATTGAACAGGCAAACTCACCTGAATAACGTCTGGATACTTGCCCTAGCTCCGCATCTAAAAAGCGTTTATCAAACGATGCATTATGAGCGACCAGATTATAGCCATCGATAAAATCGGCAAATTCATCCATCACCTCGGCGCACGAAGGTGCATCCTTTAGCATTGCATTAGTGATACTGGTGTACTCTTCTATAAAACCACTGATGCGCCGGCCCGGATTCATCAACTGCTGAAAACGTCCGGTTATCTCTCCATTCTCAATACGTACCGCTCCGATTTCAATGGCGCGATCACCCATATCAGGAGAAAGGCCCGTGGTCTCAAAATCCAATACAACGACTGAGTTGGCATTAAGCATGTCAAACGTTTCCACGTAAACTATTCAAGCAGTATCGCAACAACACTGCCTAACTCACCATATTGTAATGAGAATTCAACATCAGGCTGCACTTCCATTACTCCAGCGTAAGAGCCTGTTATTACCACCTGCCCCGCTTTAACATCAATCCCTCGTTGCCTGAGAAAATTGACTAGCCAGAACAGCGGACGCTGTGGAAACTGGTTTGGATGCTGACCCGCCTTCTTTTCTGAAACAAATTGCTGCAACGTAAAGTTGATCTCGGATGCCACGAAGGCTTGCTCCAGACTAATCTCGGGACCTAAAAATACCCCTTGGTTAAACAGACCATCAGCCAGATGCTCCAGATAGCTCACCTCATCAGGCGCAAGATAACGGCTTTGAATCAGTTCAAGTGCCAGATAGGCATTGCCCAGTGCAGCGACAATCTGCTCGTCACTATAGCGTTCAGCCCTGGCAGGCAGATCCTGCTCAAACCGGAAGGCTATTTCCGGCTCTATTTTACAAACGCCGTTATCCAATTTAATCGGACACGGTGATTGATTATAGACAGTGCTGGCGAAAATAGGTGAAGCAATAAGCTTATCGGCATCAGGCAATGCACACTTCCATCCACCGACGCTATCGATCTGTTTATCTGCCATCTTCCTGACTACCGCTTGCTGTATCGCAAACGCATCCTGCAACGTTTGCGGTCGCAATGCTGGCGCTAATCGTGCCGTTATTGTGTTGTTAATACGGCGTGTTAATAGCGCGTCGGCTGCCTGTTCTATCTGTACCGGCCCCTGTCTGTATTGCATTATTCAGTGACTGCCGGAAGCTGCGTCGATTCTGATGGGGCAAGTCCGGATGACACTGATTCAGATGGCACTGATTCAGTTGTTGCCGGTTTATCGGCCGATTGATCAGAAGAGGTAAGACGATCAATCATCTTTTTAATCGCTTTCATCTGGGGTGCATCTTTTTGCGCATACTTAAACGGCGGCAAATTTGCGCTTGTATATCCCCAAAAATCCCAGCAACCGCGCGGATTAACAGGATTAACCGATGATTTTTTTACCTGCGGGTAGAGAATGATCAGATTATTGTTGTCTGCCACTTCGTTATAGCCGGTTTCGTCAATGTAAGTGGTCCCTATCACCGATATTCCCTGACGGCATCCATGAAGAGACACATGCACACGGCATTGTTGAGTTTCGCATGACTGCGGAATATAAACGTAAGCATCATCATCCATGCTGGTGTTATCCGTTTCTAAAAACTCTTTCTGGTTAAAACGAATCAATTCCCCCTGCAATACTGGCTCTGCTGCTTGCGCTGCTTCTGCTTCTGGCTCTGCTGCTTGCGCTGCTTCTGCTTCTGGCTCTACTGCATGCTCTGTTATTTTTTCTGCTATGGGAGACAAAGCAGGTGCTTCGTTTAACTCACCATAAATATGAGTAAGCAGCCTTCTTGCCTGCGCTATATTACAATTATTGATGTAAGGAGATTGGGTAACATCACAGGGCGCATCGCTGGCATCATTAGTAATAAATGCGTGTCCCGCATCTATACCTTTATTATAGAAAATATGCTCATCAGGCAAACCCAGGGCGCGATAAAATGCCTGTGTAGCATCAACAACACCGGTCACGACAGTATCATCATTACGTCCTGAAAAAATGTACACCTTGTCATCCAGCAGATTCGACACATCATCAATCTCCCCTGCTGCCACAGCATCTTTTGCCTGAACCGCTAAATCACTTCCATTGGGAAAAAACCATGCCGGGCAGATAAACCAGGTGTATTTGCAGGGGTCCATACAACTGGTAAGCGCATTATTCAGCGGCGATAGCCATGAGAAAGTAGAGGCGCAATTCCACGGACCACCCGCAATAATAGCGGCACCAACCATATCTTCAGAATACGCCACATGAAATTGAGACGCCATAAATGCACCGGAAGACAAACCGGAAATCGAGGTCTGATCCGGGAGTGCATTCATCTCGGGCAAACGAGGTTGTATGGCACTGGCGGTGTGTGCTGTCAGCATGAGCAGGATTAGGGTCATGAGCCTGATTATTAATCTGCTCAGTGGCATACTATTAAACCCACCCACTAATAAAAAATTTTTCAGCATCTTACTTCCCTATAATAATTTGAGCGTTACGAGAGGCGACGAACTAACCGCGACTCGCTAACGGCTAAGTTGAACAAACTCCAGGTCTGGCTGATCAATGCAATAAGTCATAGTGTTAAACTGCCAGGCACTGGCGTGAGAGTTGATGTCCAGGGTTTACCCCTTGCTTCTCAATATCTCCGAGCCACCCTCATGATAATCGGTATCAATCACGACGGCAGCATCTTTAATCCACTCCCTTTGATAAGTTCGCGCGTCTACATCGACAACCCCTGTTGAGCCATTAAAATCCAGCATAGAAGTGACCTGCGAGGCCGTACTATAGCAACAACTCAGCCATTTTCACTTAACGCAGCCTAGGTTAAATATCTATCAGCACTCGGTCATACTCATAAAACCCTACGCCAACATAAAGCTAAAAGCGCCGCCAGCTTCCACGCAAGGCCACCAACACGACGAGTATAACTGCCCTGATCGACACTGATGAATGAGCCAGATCAAAGACTTTTACCCTAATAAGTTTACGATTAAGGCATGCTCACATCGGCTGGACTTGAACAGTACGGCATAAAAAAACCCCAACACCGCAGTGCTGGGGCATTATCACATCAGGGGAACATCAGCGATAAATTCTGTTCATTTTCTGAACGGAAGAACGTCAGTATAAACAGAACACACTGTACGTAAACGAACATTAAATTAACTCATTATTCCTTTTTGGTATAATAGTTACACCATCTCTACTTATAGCCAGAGATTATGCTAGCGACAGAGAGTAAGTTCACTAATCACAACTCACTCAACCATGCCTTAAATAATTTTCATTGACACTCAAAGTAATTGCCTGCCACATAACAATTATCTGAAAATAAGCTCTAGCAAAGTTATTACGAGGCGCGTAAGAGTGATGATTTAATCGGTTTCAAGCATGCCAGATGTTAAAAACTAAAGTTTAATTGATTAATGCAAATGAAAAAGATATCAGATAGGATATTCAATATAGGGTGGTAAATCCTATTTGCTGTCCTTGGCAAGAATAACAATTAAGAGTCTTTTCGTTACATAAGATGAGGACGTAGCTATGATCAATAAAGAACATATGCAACAAGTAAGCATCGGAACGAGTATTTTAGTACCGCTTGAAAAGCTGCTAAGTTGGCAAGATCCCCACTGTCCTGACAGCTTACTCATGCTGGAAGAGTTCAGTCACGTGAACAATGATACTGAAAATTTACTCGACTACGAAGAAGAAGAAGAATCAACTCAGCACTAAGAAAAGACAACTGGGCTGGCAGCGTCTGAACCGCGTGAGCCCGGTTTAGTTTGCCCAGTTAATAACCTCTTACCGGCTACCTGTTTATTGATGAAGGCCTCCTCCCCCGTAGAATTATTCAAATTCCACACTGTGTCCATGATTACCGGGCTGCCTTTGTTCATATGGCAAAGCTACACAGGTCTTACGATAACGCCGCCCCAGCAACCAAAGCATCAGCGCTGCCCCCATGCCGCTTGCACCTAATATCATTGTCATAATCATTATCTGATACCGCACCGCAATCAGAGGCGAGACGCCAGATAGAATCTGCCCTGTCATCATTCCCGGTAACGCGACCAACCCGACTGCCAGCAATCCGTTGACCTGTGGAATCATAGCCGCATGAAAGGCACTTAAACGCGCTGACTGCTCATCTTTGTTCTGATGAAGCTCTGCATGATAACGCTCTGCCGCCAAGCTGATGGCGTTCATGGTGTTTGCAAAGTACATCCCTGCCAGCGGTATAATCACGCGCGGTTCATACCAAACATCCACGGCCAGCACCAACTTCAGAGTAATCAAAAGATGCAGAGCAACGGACACACCTAACGCTATGAAAGCCGGTGCCAAAAACCCTTTATGATGATTCACGGGACGTATAGAAATCCAGGCAGCGGCACTGATCATGACCAACAATACCGTCAGTGTCAGCCAGACAGACGGATTACCAAATAAAGCAACAAGCACATAACCCACGCCGATCAACTGCAGTGCCATCCGCGCACTGGCGAGCAATATTTCAGACGGTTTTCCCTGCCAGCTAAAAAAAATCCCGCAGACAATCACAACGGGCAATGCGCACCATGCTAATGATAACCATGAGATTGCAGGCATAACTGTGAGCTCCGTTGCTTTTCATTCAGAGTAGCTTCAATGCGAGTGCTTCTGCTTTTTTTTTGAGCTGTGATGATAACTGCGGCGTCGACTGTTTTGCAACAAGCCCGGTAAATAGCGTCCCAACGACATGGGCACCGATTACCTTAGCCGTCGTTTTAAGCTGCTTGTGTGTTCCGTACAACCACCGTCCCAATATACCTGGCGCGGCACAGGAAGAAACCAGTATCGCCTTTTTAGGCAACAAGCCCGCTTTGCGAAAAACAGGGGCATTTTGATCCCATGGCCAATATGCATACACAATTAAACGCTCCATAAAACGCTTAAAAACTGCCGTGACAGAACCAAAATTAGTAGGCGAAGCAAGCACGTAAGCATCCGCCATCTCTATTTTATCGACCAACGCCTGCATTGCATCTTGCTGCACGCATTTACCCGGACTACTACCCTTTCTCTTTGTACATTCCCTGCAATTCAGACAGAATTCAATAGGATAATCACGCAGATCGACCCGATCAACGACAGCGCCTTCGGCCTTAAGCGCCGGCACCATCACATCCAGAGTTTGATCAGTAATACCGCCTGACCGGTAAGAGCCATTAATCACAAGTATTTTAGGCATAATATAATTACCCCTAATCAAGATTAAAGTATACGCTTTATTTTTAAATGGAACTGGCGTCAAGCGAGCTTTAATCTGTATTGAAATGTAATAAAAAGTCTACACTGAAAACGCGACAAACGTAGGATCAGGTGAATTAAATAATCGTAAGAGAAACTTAAATAATAATGAGGGAGGCTTAAATAATTAAGGAAAAAGCCAAGACATTTATTGAGAAGCTTTTATTGAGAAGCGTTGCTCACCCAGGAAACCACCTGAGTGAGCAAACCCTATGTGAACAAACAGACCTGAAATAAATTACTTATTAAGGCTGTTCGAGAAGTCGAGCATACGCTGCAACGGACGGCGAGCGTCTTCAATTAAGGACTCATCAACCAGCACTTCACCTGCACCGGTTTCCAGTGCAGAGATAATATTTTCAAGACCATTCATTGCCATCCAGGGACAGTGAGCGCAACTACGACAGGTAGCACCACTTCCGCCTGTGGGTGCTTCTAAAAAAGTTTTCCCGGGCGCAGACTGACGCATTTTATAAAAAATGCCCCGATCTGTAGCAACAATAAATGTCTCGTTAGGAAGTTCAGAGGCCGCTTTAATTAACTGCGTTGTCGAACCCACAACATCGGCAATTTCGACAACCGCATCGGGCGACTCAGGATGAACCAGTATGGCAGCATCAGGATAAACGCTTTTCAGCTCAAGGATACCTTTAGCTTTAAACTCTTCATGAACAATACAAGAACCATCCCACATTAACATCTCAATGCCGGTTTGTTTTTGTACATATTCACCCAGATGCTTATCCGGCGCCCAAATAATTTTTTTGCCCTGCTCTTCCAGATACTCAGCAACATTAACCGCAATACTGGAAGTGACGACCCAGTCAGCCCGGGCTTTTACAGCGGCTGAAGTATTCGCGTAGACCACCACTTCATGATCAGGATGCTGATCACAAAATGCTGAAAACTCTTCTATCGGGCAACCAATATCCAAAGAACAAGTCGCTTCAAGCGTTGGCATGAGAATGCGCTTTTCAGGATTCAGAATCTTGGCGGTTTCGCCCATGAAACGCACACCTGCAACAACCAATGTTTGCTCGGGACGTTGTGTACCAAAGCGTGCCATTTCAAGCGAGTCAGAGATACATCCGCCTGTTTCTTCGGTAATTTCCTGAACAATAGCATCAGTATAGTAATGAGCAACTAAGCAGGCATTTTTCTCTTTAAGCAGTGTTTTAATTCGTGACTTGTAACGGTCGATTTCAGCCTGATCCATCTCATGTGGCAGATGTTCCTGCGCAAAATGTTCCTGAACCAGAATACGATCCGAAATGTCCTTTTTGCTCAACATAGTCAGATATCGCCAGTAAAAATAAATGGAAGGAATAGAATACACTATGGCGCAATTATTTTCACGCCACAGCAAATACAAGAAGACTATCGTAAAATGATAAAGTGCCGCAAATCAGGCACTAATGTAGCGTGTCGGATCCTGCACACCCGCATCTTCAAAACCGGAAGCGCGCAAGCGACAACTATCACAAACACCGCACGCACGCCCCTCATCATCGGCCTGATAGCAGGAAATAGTATCCGCGTAATTAACCCCTAAAGACTGACCTTCGCGGATAATATCAGCTTTGGTCATATTCATCAGCGGTGTATGAATCTTAACTCCCTGGCCAGAAACACCCGATTTAGTGGCCAAATTCGCCATCTTTTCAAAAGCATCTATAAACTCTGGGCGGCAATCGGGATAACCGGAATAATCGACAGCATTAACACCGATAAAGATAGCAGTTGCTTCAAGCACCTCAGCCCAGCCCAGCGCTAAAGATAAGAAAACCGTGTTCCTCGCGGGAACATAAGTAACGGGAATACCTCCCGTTTCATGGTCCGGGACATCGATGCTGTGATCGGTGAGAGCCGATCCACCAAAATCTTCCAGATGAAGACGAATAATCCGGTGTTCGGTGATACCTAACTGTTCAACAACACACCGGGCAGCATTCAACTCAGTCAGTGAGCGCTGTCCATAATCGAAACTCAACACATAGCAGTCAAAGCCCTGTTTTATAGCCATCGCTAACGCGGTAGCTGAATCAAGGCCACCTGATAAAAGTACCACAGCCTTACGTGCAGGCTTACGTGCAGACTTAGGTCCAGGCTTAATCATAACTATTTTATTCCTACTTATTTAATAAACTGTTTTGCATAAACTTTTTATTGGCCCAGAGCACTGGCCGCCAGCTGCGCAGCTGATGTATCCGGGTACTCCTTGATAACACGGGACATAAATATCATCGACTTTTCAAGATTACCCTGCTGTTTATAAAGAATACCTAATTTATATAATGCATCTGATGCTTTGCGTGAATCACGGTACTGATCGGCCACACGTAAAAATGAGGCCTCGGATTCCTTCTGCTTGCCTTGCGCCAGATAAATCTCACCCAGCCAATAATAAGCGTTAGCTACACGCGGGCTATCAGGATAATCAGCAAGAAAGCTGCTAAACCTGTTTGCCGCAGCATTAAAATCACGCTCTCTGACAAGCGCAAATGCCGCCTGATAGTCACTCTGATCACCAGCCAATGAGCCTGCCGTTTCAGACGACATCGCGGCTGATTTATCCGCATTACTTGATGCAGGTGTATTTCGGCCAGCTGTGTTTGCTTCTGTTGAAGTCTTCTCTTGGGCTTTAACATCAACCGATGAAGTGCTGCGTGGCTCTTCACTGCTAACGGGACCAGCACCGCTTTCGCCCTGAGTCTCGCCCTGCATCTGGCTTTGCATAATCAAACTAAGACGTCGATCCAGATCGCGATAGCGCTCTTTCTGATCCGTTTCAATGCGCTTTAGGCGGTACTCTTGAGACTCAAGCTGGCCTCTTAGACCACGTACTTCGTCTTGCAGTTGTTGAATGGTAATGATCAACTGGCTGCTTTGCGAAAGCGCATAATTGCCTGCGGCTGAGTTATTTTGATTAACCTCAATCACGGGAACAACCTGTGCAGCCTGAGCAGCCACGGCAAAAGCAGTGGCTGCCAGACAGACAGATATTCTTTTTAGGAATATCAACTTCATTAGCGCGCTACATATTTCAATTCAACACGACGGTTCTGAGAAAGAGAATCCTCTCCAGAACCCATAACAGCAGGTTTTTCTTCACCGAAGCTAATCGACTCAACCTGTGAGCCATTAACACCGTTTACAGCAAGAAAACGTTCAACTGCCTGAGCCCGACGCTCGCCCAATGCCATATTATATTCACGTGTTCCACGCTCATCTGCATGTCCTTCCAGACGAACAGACGCTTGCGGATGTGTTGATAGATATTGAGCATGTGCTTCAAGATCAGCAATACTATCGTTACGGACAGATGAAGTATCAAAATCAAAATAGAAAACAGTTTGAAGATTTGCAACATCGACTGAACCGCCCATACCTGAGCCTGATCCGCTCATACCGGCTCCGGAGCCAGCACCATAGGTAGTAGCAGAGCCGTTAGCTGATGAAGACAAATCGCCGTCTTCAGTTAACGTACTTGGCGAACTACAACCCACAACCCAGACAACTGATAGAGCTAGTGATATTGCTTTTGCAGCACTTGAAACGCGCATGGTAACTCCTGATTAATGACTTCTGGCCTTGGCCTGTGGTTTTGTAACTTTTCTATCTGGAACAATTTATATCTACGATTTTTTTTAACGGTTTATAACTATTTATAACTGTTTATAACTACAGTCGTTTGAGAACAACCTTTGTTACTGTAAAAAAGGAGACCAAGCAGGCTCCCTCACATCCCCCTGTGTATTCGGCATAGTAAACCGAACACGTCCATCCAGAGAAACACCGGCTAACACACCACGACCGCCTTTCTTGGTAGCATAAAGTATAATACTACCATTAGGGGCAATTGTAGGGGATTCATCCAATCCTGTACTGGTCAGAATATCCAGGCGACCCGTTTTCAGATCCTGAACAGCAATATGAAAACCAGAGGCGTCCTGGTGAACCATGCTCAGAAAACGCCCATCCTGAGTCAAACGACCGCGACTATTATACTTGCCTTCGAAGGTTAAACGCTTCAAATTCTTTGTCGGCAGATGTAATGAATAGATCTGCGGCATACCGCCACGGTCCGAGGTAAACAGCAACGACTCACCGTCAGGAGCCCAAGTCGGCTCGGTATCAATTCCATAGTGACGCGTCACACGCTCCAACTGCCCGGTTGCCAGGGTTAATATATAGATTTCAGGGTTGCCGTCTTTAGACAATACCAACGCCAAACGATCTCCCTGCGGAGACCAGGCAGGCGCACCATTAAGACCTTTAAAAGATTGAATCCGCTGACGCTGCCCTGTTGCCAGGTGCTGCACATAGATTGAAGGCCGCGTGCTTTCAAAAGAAACATAAGCCAGCTTGCTACCATCTTTGGACCAGGTAGGCGACAGAATAGGTTCTTTAGACTCAAGAATCGTGCGAGGACGCGCCCCATCAGAATCAGCCATTTGTAAACGATAACGATATTTATCTTTGCCCAACATTTCTGCCGTTACGTAAACAATCCTGGTCGAAAATGCCCCTTTGATACCGGTTATCTGCTGGAAAATCTGATCCGCAATATAATGTGCAACATCACGTAGATTGTTGCGATTACCATTAACCGTTTCAGCCCATACCTGCCGCTCTTTGAGTACATCATATAACTCAACCGTTGCGGTTATTTGGCCATTAGCTGCAGGCTGAAGCCTGCCAATGACCAGATAATCACTTCCTGAAATACGCCAGTCGCGAAAAAATACCTGATCACGGCTGCGAGGTGCGCTGAGCATGCTTTCGCGTTTCATCATGCTGAAAAAGCCACTGCGACCTAAATCGTCGGACACAATTTTTGCGACATCTTCACTCAACACCTCACCGTCCCAACCAAAAGGAACCACAGCGACAGGGGTTGGCGCATCAACACCTTGTGTCACTTCAACAACCAGCTCTGCACGGACTGCCAAAGCCGATACCAGTAATAGAACACCAGCCAATAATCGTTTAATCATGCTTACCACCTTAAACCTTCTGGTCGAAACTCAATAATAACCCGACGCAACTCTCTTTCAAAAAAGAGCGGATCCACTTCAGCAACACGTGTAAACCTACCAATTCGTAATACCGCCTGCTCTGCCGATTTATCAAACGCAGCATCACCACTACTGTGTATTATCTCTACACTATCGACCTCACCGGAAGGAAACAAGCGTATCAGCACTTTAGCGTTCATGCCGTTACGCGTGTTACTCGGGTATCGCCAGTTTTTCTCAATCAACGCCTGAATATAGCCGCTGATTTCTGCTCGCATTTTGTCTGCACGCTCTGCGGCGGCAGCTTTACGTTTAGCTGCATTTTCGGCCGCCTTCTCTTTCGCTAGTCGTTCAGCTTCCTGCTGGCGCTTTGTCTCTTCGGCTAGTTTACGTTCAGCTTCCTTCCTTTTTAACTCATCTTTCTGACGTTTCTGTTCCGCGTCAGCTTTTTTGCGTTCATCTTCTGCTTTGCGCTTTTTATCCGCTTCCGCTTTTTTCCTGGCATCGGCCAATGCCTGAGCCTCTGCTTTTTTCTTCTCTTCTTCCTTCTTGAGCTCTTTTTCAGCCGCAATTTTACGCGCATGCTCAATCGCTTGCTGTTCTTTAAGCTTGGCTAATTTCAGATCTTCTGCTTTACGCTGCTTCTCAGCCTGGGCTTTTTGCTGTGCTTCAGCGACAGCTTGTTGTTGCTTTTCAGCGTCCTGTTTCAATTTCTCAGCCTGGCGCTGCTGCTCAAGCTCCAGCCGCTTGAGCTCTTCCTGATGCGCCTGTGCAATTTTTTCGCGTTTTTTCTCTTGTTCCGCTTTTAACTTTTGCTCTTGCTGAAACTCTTTTTGAAGATTTTCCTGATTGCTTAACGCTTTCAGGTCAATCATTTCAGCCTGAATATGACGAGGTATTCTCCGATAGGGGTCTTCCTGCTGAAACCAGTGAGGAATCAACAATAAAAGAATGCCGCCATGCAAAATTAACGCAAAGATAAACGGAATGATGTAACTGGTTATACCCACACAATATCCTACTCAGTTACCAAACCGACACTGGTGGCACCCGATTGCTGCATAAGAGACATCAACTGCACAACTTTATCGTAATAAACGTTTTTGTCTCCTCTTACCAGCAGCAATTGTTTAGGGTTCACACTCATGACTTTTTGTACCCGGGAAGCCACTTCCTCTCGACTGATTGCCTCAGTCTCGTCACCACCGATATTGATATAATAAAGACCCTCTTTATCAACCGTTACTATCATTGGCTCCTGATCCTGAGCATCAACTGGCTCAGCTGAGGCCTGAGGAAGCTCGACACTAACACCTTGTGTCAACATGGGCGCTGTTACCATAAAAATCACCAACAGCACCATCATCACATCAATGTATGGGACTACATTAATATCGGCGTTGAGTTTGCGCTTGTTTTTTTTCCGTCTGATCATCGTATTAAACCATTAGATCGGCGAATGAATACGGCGGTGCAGAATACTGGAAAACTCATCCGCAAAGGTTTCATAGTTGTTCATCAGCCATTCTGACTTAGCAGCAAAGCGGTTATAGGCAATAACAGCCGGAATTGCCGCAAATAGCCCGATGGCTGTCGCCACCAAAGCTTCGGAAATACCGGGTGCCACAGAGGCTAAAGTCGCCTGGTGCACATTCGCCAAACCCCGAAAAGAGTTCATTATTCCCCATACGGTTCCGAATAAGCCAATATAAGGGCTGGTGGAACCAACCGTAGCCAAAAAAGGAAGATGTTGTCCCAGCTTTTCTTCTTCGCGGGCCAGTGCTACACGCATACTGCGCTGCACACCTTCCATCACGGCATCCGGATCATAGCTTTTCTGCTGTGTCATCCGTGTATATTCTTTGATGCCTGCACAAAAAATAGTTTCTGCGCCACTGATTTTTCCGGTAGCATCCGTAATTTCACGATATAGCTGCCCTAAATCAATACCCGACCAAAATCGGTCTTCAAAATTACGTAATGTTTTCGTCGTATTACGAATAACGCTAAAACGTTGAAATATCATTATCCAGGATATAAAAGAAGCGAGTACCAAAATAGCCATAACTACCTGAACAACGGCGCTGGCATTGATAACGAGGCTCCAGATCGACAACTGTTCGACCACTGCGTTTTCTCCGTAAAAAACCTATCAATCAACCATGATTATAGGAATAGTCATTGTTTAATAAAACATCTGATCAAAGCCTGACAGGCAGATGCCATTTCTGAGATAGCGACATGATTGAAAAGTTCATATTTCAAGCCACCAGCTTATTTTTAATAGCACTTTGTAAGCATTTATCGCAGAGTGCGCAAACAATAGCAGGCGCGCAGATTTATACAAGAAGGGCGAACTAAATGTAGTGGTTATTTTTTATCCGTGTCACCTTTTACCCAATTAAACGCCACACAACAGGCTGAAGGCTCATTTTCGTGCGCGGGTAAACACTTAGACAACAAGCTCTCAGCGACCAACCAATTCGTTACAAAGAAGCATGATGCACATCAGGATGCTGCTCTTCCTTAGATTGGCAGGATAAACAGCGCGAGGATACCGGGTTCGCTTTTAAACGATTCAATTCTATCTCCTCTCCGCAACTGACACACAACCCATACTCGCCACTGGTTAAACGCTGCAAAGCGTCCTGGCATTCCTTGATTTCATGCAGGTGACGAGACATATTAACGAGGTTGATAGTTGACTCAAGGTCTGCAGATGCCTCATCACCCATATCATGAGCTTCTTTCATAGCCTGATGCACTCGTTCACCTTGCTGATCCTGGAGCTCATGCCCAACATCTTCACGTAAATTAGCGAGTAGTTCCAACAGTTCGGCTTTTATTATCTTTTCTTGAGCGGTAGTCAATGAGGACGCCATAATATTTCTCTCTTATTGTTGGTATCACAGTTCAAGCATAAACTGCTCGCGCGTCTACCAAAATATGCAGAGAATAAAACACGGGTTTTTTATAAGGTTTATTGACCCGTGTCAGGCTTATCAATACCAAAGTGCAGATAGGCATGATCAGTCACAACCCTCCCTCTGGGTGTTCGCATAATATAGCCCTGCTGAATCAGAAAAGGCTCAAGCACGTCCTCAATGGTATCTCGCTCTTCGCTGATGGCTGCCGCAAGACTATCGATACCTACAGGGCCACCTCCAAACTTTTCAATCATGACCAATAATAAACGGCGGTCCATGTGGTCAAAACCACGCTCATCCACACTGAGCATATTCAGAGCCAGATTAGCCACATCCTGAGTAATGACACCGTCACATTTTACTTCTGCGTAATCACGGGCGCGGCGTAATAAGCGGTTGGCGATACGTGGCGTTCCACGGCTTCGCTTAGCTACCTCTTTAGCACCTTCCGGATCAATGCGTGAACCGGATAACCTCGCTGAACGGATAACAATCTGAGTCAGATCCTCAATATTATAAAACTCAAGACGCTGAACGATACCAAAGCGATCACGCAACGGAGAGGTTAACGACCCCGCACGAGTCGTTGCTCCGACTAGGGTAAAAGGCGGCAAATCCAGCTTAATTGAACGCGCCGACGGGCCTTCGCCAATCATTATATCCAACTGATAATCTTCCATCGCGGGATAAAGAATCTCTTCAACATTCGGACTTAAACGGTGAATCTCGTCGATAAACAGAATATCGCCCGCTTCAAGATTAGTCAGTAAAGCAGCCAGATCGCCTGCTTTTTCGATGATAGGACCGGACGTGGTTTTTATATCCCCCCCCATTTCATGCGCGATGATATTCGCTAATGTTGTTTTGCCTAATCCGGGCGGACCAAAAATCAGTGTATGATCGAGCGCTTCATTACGCTTTCTCGCCGCATGAATAAAAATCTCCATCTGCTCTTTAACAACAGGCTGTCCGGTGTAGTCAGCCAGTTTTTTGGGGCGTATAGCACGATCATGCTGCTCTTCCACCGGTGCACTGACAGACGAAATAAAACGATCTGCTTCGATCATGTATAACTGCCCCGTATTTCTATCAACTCAATATCAACCCGATATCATCGATTTTAGCGCCAGACGAATCAGCTCTTCAGTACTGACATTCATTCCTAGTTGCTGCTCTGCCTGAACAACCGCTTTGGTCGCATGTACTGGCTTGTAGCCTAATGCCACTAAGGCGCTTTCGGCCTCTTCTCTGCAACCCGCTGAGTGCTGGGCCTGATTTGGCAGATCCGTTCCGGTTAATTGGAAATCGGCAGGTTCATCTTGCTGGAAAGTTTTAAGCTTGTCTTTTAATTCGACAATCAGGCGCTCTGCTGTTTTTTTGCCTACACCTGGAATACGCGTCAAGGCTGCGGCATCTTCTCGTTGTAAACAACCAATAAACTCTTCTGTTGTCATGCCCGAAAGGATAGAGATCGCCATTTTAGGGCCAACACCATTCGCTTTAATCAGAGAGCGAAACAGGCTACGTTCCTTTTTATCGATAAAACCATAGAGCAACTGAGCATCTTCACGCACAACAAAATGCGTATGTAAAAGAACAACCTGGCCAATATCTGGTAGACGAAAAAAGGTATTCATCGAAGCTTCGACTTCATACCCGACTCCATGTAAGTCCAGCAGCAGATGCGGCGGCTGCTTTTCGATTAACTCACCCTTTAAGCGCCCTATCACAGCAATACTCTCATCCCGTTAAAAACATGGATAAATATACAGTATAACTTACCTAATACCAATCGATTCATACGCAGTGAAATCAACAAATTAGTCGTGCCAAGATCTCTAATCAAATAATGCCGCCACAAACTCTTCTGCTACGAAAGGGCGTAGATCATCAATCTGTTCACCCACGCCTATGTAACGAATAGGCAATTGCAACTGCTTAGCGATGGCAAATATAATTCCGCCCTTGGCGGTACCATCCAGCTTAGTCAATGTGATACCCGTCACTCCGACAGCATCTTTAAAGATCCGGGCCTGACTCATTGCATTCTGTCCGGTACCCGCATCCAGAACGAGCATCACTTCATGCGGTGCAGACATGTCTTTTTTACGCATTACGCGCACGACCTTTTCCAGCTCCTGCATTAAATGATCTTTATTCTGCAAGCGCCCGGCGGTGTCCGCAATCAATACATCAACATTCTTGGTTTGGGCTGACTGCAACGCATCAAATAGCACAGAAGCAGAGTCTGCGCCGGTATGCTGGGCGATAACCGGTACGTTATTTCTTTGCCCCCATACTTGTAGCTGCTCTACGGCTGCCGCTCTGAAAGTATCACCCGCGGCCAACATGACTGACTTTCCTTCAGCCTGAAAGCGTTTAGTCAATTTGCCGATAGTGGTCGTTTTACCAACGCCATTCACTCCGACCATTAGAATAACGTAGGGCTTGCACTGCGTATCAATCACCAGCGGCTGCTCAACCTGACCAAGCAATGCTGCTAACTCCTGCTTCAGCGACTGATGTAATGCCTGAGCATCAGCCAGCTGATTTCGCGCCACCCTATCGGTTAACCGGCCAATAATTTCGGTCGTGGCTTCAACGCCAACATCGGCGGTTAGCAGCAAGGTTTCGATATCTTCCAGTAACTCATCATCAATTTCTTTTTTACCCAGAAACAGATTACCCAGTTTCTCAGACAAATTCGCCTTGGTCCGGCTTAAACCCGCCTTCATACGAGCAAACATACCCTTTTTAGCCGGCTCTTCGCCCGCTGCTGATGTTGCCGCGATCGCAGGCGCTTGCTTTGCCTCATTTGCGAGCGTTGCTTCATCTGCCGGCTCGGGTTTTTCTTCATCTAGCGGCTTAATTTCAGCAGCCTGTTTAGCTTCTGCTTTAGCTTCTGTTTCAGATTCTGGCTTGGGGGCGACAACGACTACGTCCTTTTCAAGGGTCTCAGCGACCCTATCTACAGAAGGTTCTTCCTTTGCTGGTGTGATGTTGTTTGCCACTTCAGGCACAAGACTAACCGGATCAGGCTCTACAACGTCAGAATCTACAGGCTTGATATCATCGGGTTTACTTTCTTGCTTTTCTTGAGACTGCTCGACAACTTCAGGCGCCTTTTCTTGCGACTCTTCGCTGGATGAAAATATTGATCTCAGCTTCTTAAACATGCTTGTTCCTCAAAACACTTGATATGCCAAAAACTAATGAAAAAATGCAATAATAATGTGTTGCTTACGGCTATGATTTCAAAAGAAATATCTTATCATAGTGCAGCGCTGCACAAACCCATTCAACGAAAATTGTAGGGAACTATGGACTTTATCTGGATTCTATTTGCATTTGTTTGCGGCTTGGCCGTAAAACTACTCTCCCTGCCTCCACTTATAGGGTTCCTGTTAGCGGGTTTCGTACTGCATTTCATTGGTGTCGCACCGACAGAGTCACTTAACACGTTAGCCGACCTTGGCATTACCCTAATGCTGTTTACCATTGGCCTTAAACTACATGTCTCCTACCTGTTTAAACGGGAAATATGGGCCAGCACACTCTCCCACATGGGCATCTGGACATTGCTGTTCGGCTCCTCTTCTCTATTACTTGCCGTCGTCGCGTTTCCATACTTTACAGACATGAGCTTTCAAGCAGCTGCCATACTGGGCTTCGCGCTAAGTTTCAGCAGCACCGTATGCATTATTAAACTTCTTGAAGAAAGTGGCGAGATGAAAACCCGGCATGGACAAATTGCCGTGGGAATTCTGGTTATGCAAGATGTTGTTGCCGTTATTTTCCTGGTTTTTGCCACCGGTAAGATCCCGTCTATCTGGGCGCTGGGCTTGTTCGGACTGATTTTTATTCGCCCGCTTTTGGATGCCTTACTCAACAGAGCCGGACATGGAGAGATGCTGCCACTCACCGGTTTTTTCCTGGCTTTGGGTGGTTATGAACTTTTCTCACTGGTGGGTGTTAAAGGCGACTTAGGTGCTCTTTTATTCGGAGTACTCCTCAGCCATCACTCAAAAGCGAGCGAACTAACAAAGTCACTATTAAGTTTTAAAGACCTCTTTTTGATTGGCTTTTTCCTCTCAATTGGGTTCACTGCCTTACCTAACTGGTCAATGATAGGCATGGCAGCCATGATTTCCAGCCTGATTCTTATTAAATTTGTACTATTTTTCTTCATATTCACACGCTTGAACCTGCGTGGCCGAACATCGTTTCTCTCCGCTCTGGCCTTAAGTAATTTCAGTGAGTTCGGCCTGATTGTCACTGCGCTGAGCGTAGATTCCGGCTGGATCAATAAAGAATGGCTGGTAATTCTGGCACTCGCGGTATCATTTTCATTTATTTTAACCAGTTTATTCTACGGCCACGCCCATCAAATTTACGGACAGTACAAAAACCTGATCAAGCGCTTCGAAAGCAATACACGCCTGACAGAAGATCTTTTTATCCAACCAGCCCGTGCAGAAATACTGGTTATTGGTCTTGGGCGCGTAGGTAAAGGCGCCTTTAAAGCACTGCAGAACATGGTAGATCAACGTGTCGTAGGTATGGATGCTGACCGGTTACGTGTTAAAGAATTCCAACAACAAGGGCTGAATGTGTTTTTTGGGGACGGTGAAGACGCTGATCTGTGGGAAAGCTTTGATTCCTCTGCTATCAAGCTTGTTTTACTTGCATTGCCTTCGATCGAGGATGATAAGAACATTACCATTCAACTACGTAACGCAAATTATCAGGGACAAATAGCAGCGATAGCGCGCTTTCAGGATCAGCGTGAGCAGCTTATCAGTGCGGGTATTGACAATGTGTTTAACTTTTATACCGAAGCAGGTATTGGTTTTGCCGAAGAGAGCTTAATGCTAATCGGCGAACTGCCGGCAGAAAAACAACCCAAGCAAGAGTTAACACTGGCCAGAGACTAATCTAATAACAATCTAATAGAGGGGATAAAAAAACCTGCATGGCAGGCCATGCAGGGAACAAAGAAGTAGAAGTAAATCTGTCCTGATAGGCAGTCAGATTTACCACATCCCCACTTCAAACAGTTAACTCAATTAAACATAAAACACTACCATTTAAAATGAATCGCCGGGTATGCGAACCCATCCTTCCATCAACACACGGGCACTGCGGCTCATGATTGCTTTGGTTGCGGTCCATTCACCATCAACCTGTTTCGCTTCGGCGCCAACTTTTAGCGTGCCCGATGGATGACCGAAAGTGACTGTACTACGTTCACCGCCACCCGCCGCCAGGTTAACCAGCGTACCCGGAATAGCAGCCGCCGTTCCGATAGCAACGGCGGCAGTCCCCATCATCGCATGGTGTAATTTACCCATAGAAAGAGCACGCACCGCTACATCGATATCATCGGTAGTTACTTGCTTCCCACTGGAAGAAACATAGTTCTGCGCAGGAGCACAGAAGGCAACTTTTGGCGTGTGCTGACGAGCGACTGCTTCAGAAACATCCTCTATCAGCCCCATGCGAACTGCACCGTATGCGCGGATCGTTTCGAATCTTTCCAGTGCAGCAGGGTCTCCATTAATCGCCTCCTGAAGCTCTGTACCCTTGTAGCCTATTTCATCAGCATTGAGAAAAATAGTCGGGATACCCGCATTAATCATGGTGGCTTTAAAAGTACCGACACCCGGCACTTCAAGATCATCAACCAGGTTGCCTGTGGGGAACATAGAGCCTTCGCCATCAGCGGGATCCATAAACTCAACCTGAACTTCGGCTGCCGGAAAGGTGACACCATCAAGCTCAAAATCACCGGTTTCCTGAACTTCGCCGTTGGTAATGGGCACATGCGCAATAATAGTTTTCTTGATATTAGCCTGCCAGATACGCACGACACACACACCGTCCTGTGGGATGCGATCTGCATCGACCAGACCACCACTAATGGCAAAGGCACCTACAGCTGCCGTGAGGTTACCGCAGTTACCACTCCAGTCAACAAATGCCCTGTCGATCGCTACCTGACCAAACAGATAATCAACATCATGCCCTGGCTGGCTGCTCTTATCCAAAATAACCGTTTTACTGGTGCTAGAGGTTGCGCCGCCCATACCATCTGTTTGCTTGCCATAGGGATCTGGGCTACCAATCACGCGCAAAAGAATTTTATCGCGCGCTGCACCAGCAACCTGAGCACTTTCAGGAAGATCCTGACGGCGGAAAAACACACCTTTACTGGTACCGCCACGGATATAAGTAGCGGGGATTTTAATCTGCGGGACGTGTGACATAATTTCTTATCCTGTCTACTTTGGCCTGGCTACTGGGGCCTGGCTAATGGGGCGCTGTTTTCTCAATCAACACCATTGCTAAGAAAAACCTTAATAACGTCAGCTGCGACTTTACTTTTCTTTCAGTCGTCTGTCAGCCATGACTCAACAGAAGCAATGAAGGACTTTCTTCTTCAAAACACCATTCTCAATACTAAGAATAATATTGAGAATGGTACCGGTATGCACTGTTGTTTACAGTTCGCAGCCACTGCCGCGAACTGTAAACAACACATAACAACGCTTACCGGTTACCTGGCAGATACAATGCTTAAGCGTTTCCTTCCAGAAAATCCTGAGCAAAACGTTGTAGCACACCACCCGCCTTGTAGACATGAACTTCGGCAGCCGTATCCAAACGACACGTCATGGGTACTTTAACCGTTTCGCCATTGGTACGATGAATAATAACAGTCAGCTCTGCACGAGGAGAAATATCGCCTTCTACATCAAAGGTTTCTGTACCATCAATAGCGTAGGTTTTACGTGTTTCACCCGCTTTAAATTCCAGCGGTAATACCCCCATACCAACAAGGTTAGTACGGTGAATACGTTCAAAGCCTTCCGCCATAATCGCTTCCACACCTGCCAGACGCACACCTTTCGCAGCCCAGTCACGTGATGAACCCTGACCATAATCAGCACCCGCTACGATAATTAACGGCTGCTTACGCTCCATGTAGGTTTCAATCGCCTCCCACATACGGCTCTCTTTGCCTTCCGGCTCAATACGTGCCAGTGATCCCTGCTTGACGTTACCGTTTTCATCCAGGCACATTTCGTTAAGCAATTTAGGGTTAGCAAACGTTGCACGCTGTGCTGTCAGGTGATCACCACGATGCGTGGCGTAAGAGTTGAAATCTTCTTCCGGCAAACCCATTTTGGCGCAATATTCGCCTGCAGCACTAGACGCCTGTATGGCATTTGATGGGGACAGGTGATCGGTTGTGATGTTATCGCCAAGCACGGCCAGTGGACGCATACCTTTCATCGTACGCTCACCCGCTAAAGCTCCTTCCCAGTAGGGAGGACGACGGATGTAGGTGGTCTGTGGACGCCAGTCGTACAGCGGACTAACAGATTTTTCTACCGCACCCAAATCAAACATCGGGATATAAACCTGGCTGAATTGCTCAGGCTTAACGGCCTTGGCAACAATCGCATCGATCTCTTCATCACTCGGCCAGATATCTTTCAGAGTGACCGGCTTACCGTCTTTATCAGTACCCAGTACATCTTTCTCGATATCAAAACGTATCGTACCGGCAATCGCATAGGCTACTACCAGCGGAGGCGACGCCAGAAACGCTTGCTTAGCATACGGGTGGATACGGCCGTCGAAGTTACGGTTACCGGACAATACGGCGGTGGCATACAGATCACGATCAATAATCTCTTGCTGAATCACAGGATCCAGCGCGCCACTCATACCATTACAGGTAGTACAAGCGTAACCGACGATACCAAAGCCTAACTGTTCCATCTCAGACAGCAGGCCAGCTTCTTCCAGATACAGTTTGGCAACCTTAGAACCGGGGGCGAAGGAGGTCTTAACCCAAGGTTTACGCCCCAGACCCAGCTCGTTGGCTTTCTTAGCTATTAAGCCTGCCGCCACGACGTTACGTGGGTTAGAGGTATTGGTACACGAGGTGATAGCGGCGATAATAACCGCACCATCAGGCATCAGGCCATCAGCCTCTTCAGCCTTAGCCGCTGCCAGCATGTCGTCGCCAGCGATACCGCGCTCGTTCAGCGCAGAAGTTGGCAGACGGCGATGCGGGTTAGACGGGCCAGCCATGTTGCGAACAACCGTGGACAGATCAAATTCAAGAACACGTTCATATTCAACGTTTTCCAGATCGTCCGCCCATAGACCGGTCAGCTTAGCATACTGCTCAACGAGAGCCACCTGCTCAGGTTCACGGCCAGTCAACTTCAGATAATCAATGGTCTGCTCGTCAATGTAGAACATACCCGCAGACGCACCAAACTCAGGTGTCATGTTGGAGATAGTTGCACGGTCACCGATGGTTAGGTTTTTAGCACCTTCACCGAAAAACTCCAGATAAGCGGATACCACTTTCTGATTACGCAAGAATTCAGTAATGGCCAATACGATGTCAGTCGCAGTAATGCCTGGCTGACGTTTACCGATCAACTTCACACCAATAATGTCGGGTAGGCGCATCATAGATGGCAAACCCAGCATGACGGTTTCAGCTTCAAGACCACCCACCCCAATCGCGACAACACCTAAGGCATCTACGTGAGGGGTATGAGAGTCAGTACCGACACAAGTATCCGGGTAAGCAACGCCGTCACGCGCCTGGATTACCGGAGACATTTTCTCCAGGTTAATCTGGTGCATGATGCCATTACCGGCAGGAATCACATCGACGTTATCGAATGCAGTCTTACACCACTCGATAAAGTGAAAGCGGTCATCGTTACGACGATCTTCAATCGCACGGTTCTTTTCAAATGCATCGGGATCAAAACCAGCCGCTTCTACCGCCAGAGAATGGTCAACGATCAGCTGAGTAGGGACCACAGGATTGACTTTAGATGGATCACCACCTTGTTCAGCAATAGCATCACGCAGACCGGCCAGGTCAACTAAGGCTGTCTGGCCTAAAATATCATGACAGACAACACGTGCAGGGTACCAAGGAAAATCTAACTCACGTTTGAATTCAATAAGCTGCTTCAGTGAGTCGGTCAGCGTTTCCGGATCACAACGACGTACAAGCTGTTCGGCTAACACACGAGAGGTATAAGGTAGTTTTGCATAGGAACCAGGCTGAAGGTCTTCGATTGCAGCACGCGTATCGAAGTAATCCAGTTTTGTGCCCGGTAATGATTTGCGATATAAAGTATTCATAGCTTACTCCATCGAGTAATGTTCAGAGAGGCCGGGCAGGCACAACAAAATGCCTACCCTCTTCTTAATCAACGTTCAAAACGAATCAAAATCAGCCGCGGTTTGCGATATCAACCCAATCCGCAGAATCAGGGCCTGTATAGTCGGCGCTCGGGCGTATGATTCGGTTATTCGCACGCTGCTCCATAACATGTGCAGTCCAGCCTGCAGCACGTGAACATACAAAGATCGGAGTAAACAACGCAGTCGGAATTCCCATGAAATTGTATGCCGATGCATGGAAGAAATCAGCATTACAAAACAGCTTTTTCTCACGCCACATAACCGCTTCAACACGCTCAGAGACAGGGAATAACACCGTATCACCTACCTGTGCAGAGAGTTTACGAGACCATTCTTTGATGATGGCATTACGTGGATCAGACTCACGGTAAATCGCATGCCCAAAGCCCATAATCTTATCTTTACGCTCCAGCATACCCATGATTTCCGCTTCCGCTTCATCAGGCGTTTTCCAGTCCTGAATCATATCCATGGCCGCTTCGTTTGCACCACCATGCAAAGGACCACGCAGTGTTCCAATCGCGGCGGTTACACAGCTATGAATATCAGACAGCGTAGAAGCACACACACGCGCTGCAAAAGTAGAGGCATTAAACTCATGCTCTGCATACAGAATCAAAGAAGCATGCATAACATCTATATGCAATGGGTCCGGCTTTTTACCATGCAGCGTCCACAAGAACTGCTCACCGATAGAGTCTGCACCAGTTTCTACGTCGATACGCTTGCCATGATGACTGAAGTTATACCAGTAGTTAATCAGCCCCGGAAACACAGCCAACATACGGTCGATATGATCACGTTGCCCGGAGAAATCCTGCTCTGTTTCCAGATTACCCAACATAGAACACCCCGTACGCATGACATCCATCGGATGTGCATTGGCAGGAATTTGTTCCAAAACAGTTTTTAGTGCTGCCGGTAATGAACGCATACCTTTCAGGCGGGCTTTGTAAGCATCTAACTCTGCTTGTGTTGGTAAAGCTCCATACAACAACAGATATGCCACTTCTTCGAATTGAGCTTTATCAGCCAATTCTTTAATGTCATAACCACGGTAAGTCAGACCTGCACCGGTTTGCCCCACAGTACAGAGTGCAGTCTCACCAGCAGACTGACCACGCAGGCCTGCACCACTGAGTTTATTTGCTTCTGCCATCCGGTTTCTCCTTCTGTCATTGGGAGGGTTACCCTCCCGCGCCAGTTTATTTCTAATTATTGAGTTAAAATCTTGCGATTACGGCTAATCAACAAATTTACTTATTTTTACCTTCTGCAAAAAGCGCATCAAGTTTCTGTTCAAAATCGTGGTAGTTCAAGAAATCGTAAAGCTCCATACGTGTCTGCATCGTATCAACTACCGCTTTCTGATCGCCATCGCGCAGCAATGCTTCGTATACATTCAAAGCAGCTTTGTTCGCTGCACGGAAAGCCGAAAGTGGGTACAACACCATACTAGCGCCATTAGCTACCAGCTCTTCAGTATTAAACAAAGGGGTCGCACCAAACTCAGTGATATTCGCCAGCAAGTGCGCACCATTAATGCCATCCGCAAACGCTTTGTAATCTTCCAGTGTATGCACGGCTTCCGCAAAAATACCATCAGCACCGGCTTCAAGGCATGCCTGAGCACGATCTACGGCAGAGTTAAGGCCTTCCATCTGAAAAGCATCGGTACGTGCGATAATAAAGAAATCATCATCTGTTTTAGCGTCAACAGCCGCTTTAACACGGTCAACCATTTCCTGAGGAGAAACGATCTCTTTGTTCGGACGATGTCCACAACGCTTCTGAGCAATCTGATCTTCGATATGAACTGCGGCAGCGCCTGCTTTAGTCATCTCTTTAATAGTACGAGCGATGTTGAAAGCTCCGCCCCAACCCGTATCAATATCAACCAACAACGGTGTTTCTACTGCACTGGTGATACGACGTACATCTTCCAGAACATCGTTCATGGACGTCATACCCAGATCAGGCAGACCATAGGATGTGTTTGCAACACCGCCCCCTGACAAATAGACGGCTTTGTGGCCCACCCGCTCAGCCATCATTGCATGATAAGCATTAGTTGCACCAACGATCTGTAGTGGTTTTGCTTCTAGTAGCGCTTTGCGGAAACGTCCGCCTGCAGTCAGTTTAGCCATGTTTTTCCCCTTTGAGGTCGGTTGATATATTCAGCTTCTCTTCAATATTCTTGCGCGCTGCACTGACATGCCGGCGCATCAAAATCTCTGCTAACTCAGGATCCCTCGCTTCAATCGCATCAACAATCTGTCGATGCTCTTTGAGTGCGCGCGTGGGACGAGAACTCGATACACTGAATTGATAACGGTACATACGTACCAAGTGGTACAGATCACTGCCGAGCAGTTCCAATAATGTGTCGTTTTTACTGCCCTGCACAATTCGGTAATGAAAATCCAGATCGCCCTCTTTTTGAAAGTAGGATCGACCATCCAGCTGTGTTATTGAGCGATCATGCTCATCTAATAAAACTCGCAGGCTGGCTATCTCTTCATCTGTCATGAACTCTGCCGCCATGCGACACGCCATGCCTTCTAATGCTTCGCGAACCCGGTATATTTCGATCAGTTCTTTTTCGTTAAGCTTTACGACTCGCGCACCAATGTGTGGTTTACGTTCAATTAACCGCAGTGCTTCAAGTCGTCTCATTGCTTCTCGTAAAGGCCCACGACTGATACCGTAAATACGTGCCAGTTCAGGCTCACTAATCTTCTGGCCGGGAGGTATTTCACCGACGACGATGGCATTTATTATTTGTTCGCACACTTTATCGGCTAACGTACGACTTTCTACCGGAGCTTCATTCATTATTTTTATATCTGCCATTACAATCTGCCTGCTAGGATTGTCGACAATCTTTTATAAAACCAACGATACATCGCCATTTTAGGCGCGTCAACCGTATAAAAGAATAAAGTTGTCAACACTATACAAAAGTTTAAGAGTATTCCCTTATTATTATCGACTCAAGACTAGCGAAACCTCAGGGTCTCCTCATTCATTATTCTGGCTATCTGCCGAGGCTTCTGAAAAGGCAAAGAATGGTCTGTCCCGGGCACCATAAAATAGTGCCAATTCGGCAGGCCTTCTGCCATATCTCTATGGTATTGATGCATCAGATCAACACTCAGGCCGCCTATGAGACTGGTCACATCACCCTGCGCGGCAACTAACGACTCTCTGTCAATACTGTTAATCGCTTCTGTTACACAATCCAGTGCATAGGCAAAACCCAGCGGCCTTCGCCCTAAACGCGACGCGGTCAGATCATCAATTTGTACTGATGTCCTACGATTTGGCGATATAGTGTCCATAAAATTACGAATACCGATATCCCGATTATCACTACGCAAATGATTTGCTGCCTCACTATAACGCTGTCGTAACTGAAGTGTAGAATCCCAGCAAGGTCGATCCAATAATGCCGACTCTAATAAAAACTGCTTTTTCACCCGCTCTGAGTGCTGTTGTTTAAACAGCATGCATACCATCCCGCCAAGAGAGTAGCCTCCCAGATCAAACTCCCACCAGCCCAGATGGTCCACCAGCGCATTCAAATCTGCCACCAGCACCTGAGCACTGAAAGGATATTCGCAACGGTCAGGGTAATAGGTATCACCCATGCCGCGCTGATCAGGCACTAATATCTCTTGCCATTGCGTCAGCATTGATGCAATCAACCCCCAGGTATCTTCCCCGGCAACTCCCGCGCCATGCAGTAATACGAGTTTTTTATCATTATCTATTTTGGGGTTTTTATAGATACGGTAGGTAATGACCTGATCTGCTACATGCAGTTCTTGTCGACTGGCATTCTGGCCATTTCGCATAAATGAATCCAATTCCTGTAAATTGTCTACAATCCAGTATACGTGAATCAACCTTCAGATAAAGACAGGCAAAGAGTAACTCTCGTGATCCATATGCTCGCTATCCATAAGTAGGATGCGTAAAATGCAGTTCTTTTTTCATTAATAAAGGTCCATCGGGTGCTTAAACGCATTTCACTGTCATATAAAACCAGCACCACACGCTACTTTGAACGTATCAGAGGCATGGGCAATGCCGTTCTGCTAGACAGTGGTAAGCCCGACAGTGAGCGGGGGCGTTTTGATATTCTGGTGGCGGCTCCTTTATGCCAGTTAAGCTATCAGCATGGCGTACTCACCGGTAATAACCTGCCTATTGATATTTCAACGAATCAGGATCCGTTTGCAGCACTTGAAGCGCTCTATCAGTACTCGCGAAGCAGTCAGACTGAAGCGCCCGCACAGACACTGACTGAAACACATGATGAGCTACCATTTAATGGAGGGCTAGTAGGTCATTTCAGCTACGACCTGGGCCGGGCGCTGGAAGACCTACCCGATCAAGCCATCAATGATACGCTTCTACCGGAGATGCATGTCGGCTTGTATAGCTGGTCCATTATTATCGATCACCTCACGCAAACTGCCTGGTTGAATGGATCACACCTTATTAGTGCCACTGCCTTTGATAAAATTGCAGAGCAGGTCTCTAAAGCATCACCCCGTGTAAATACAGCATTTCATTTAACTTCCGGGTTCGCCAGTAATCTGAATGAGACAGAGTACCATCAGGCATTGGCAAAAATTGATGACTATATCCATGCAGGTGATTGCTATCAGGTCAATCTGGCACAACGATTCAGCGCAACGTGCAGCGGAGATCCATGGCACGCTTATCAACAACTTCGCACTGCCGCACCAACACACTACGCGGCCTATTTTGATACACCACATGGCGCCGTTCTGTCGCTGTCTCCTGAGCGCTTTTTAGCGACCGATAAAGACGGCCATGTCATTACCCAACCAATTAAAGGGACACGCCCTCGCGGAACAGACCCGCAAAAGGATCAACAGCTGGCAGAAGAGCTACGCCACTCAAAAAAAGACCAGGCTGAAAACGTCATGATAGTCGACCTGCTGCGCAACGATCTTAGCAAAGCCTGCCAGCCCCATAGCGTCAAGGTTCCTTCACTGTTTGCCGTTGAGAGTTATAAAAATGTACATCATCTGGTGAGTACAGTCATCGGCACACTGGAACCTGACGAGTCACCGGTTAGCCTGTTGCGACACTGTTTTCCGGGCGGCTCTATCACTGGCGCGCCCAAAATAAGATCTATGCAAATCATTGACGAGCTGGAGCCACATCGGCGCAGCATCTATTGCGGCAGTATTGGCTACATCAGTACAACCGGGCAGATGGATACCAGCATTACCATTCGAACACTACTGGTCGAAAAGAATAAGATCCATTGCTGGGCAGGTGGGGGAATTGTGGCCGATTCAATTAGTGAGATGGAATATCAAGAGACTTACGACAAGGTTAACAACCTACTTTCTACACTAACGGCTCTGTGAGTCTACCCAATATAAAGCCCGGCTAATCGTAAGAAGATATAAGGAAGGGAGCTAAGTCACTTGCCTACGGTAACCCACCCAATCATTCAGGGTTTTCGGATTTAGCTCGATCTTCTTTCGAGATGTAACGCGGCTTAGTAACAGGGTTGAGCTTACTATTAGCTTTTTTGGCCCGCTTAATAAGAATACTATTTATTTTTTTCTTTCTGTTCATGAGTCCACTGCAGCTTTATAAAAATATGTTCGAAGCTTATTGTAAAGCTATCTGACTGGATATGAAAATTACCCGTCAGCTCTCTATGTCAGGTTTCAGACTAAGCGACAAACGATTGCCACGATAACAACGCTTGCTTAAAATCCGGCAAGCCACAACCCGCGTACGATTCTTCATCATAAAGGTTAGTTTCTTCTGGGAGCTCGTCATCAAAACCCAGATCAAGCGCTAAAGCAATGACTTCAATTTCATGTTGATTGAGCCGCAATTGAAACTCTTTGCCCGACTGCTGGTAATCGCTTATTGCGCCTTGCTCAAGTGTTTCAACAATTGCCACTAATTGATTAATTTGCTGCTGATCATCAGACAGCTCTTCAGAAAACCAACGACCTATCGCTTCGGCTCCCATGGAAAATTTAGCCTGCGGACGTCCTGACTCATCAATACTAAATTCGTAGTCCATAGCGCTCTCTGCTGATTGCTGATCTGAAAGTTACATAACGGGGCGCGCATTCTACATCAATTTAAGAATAAAGCGCCCCATTGCGCTCCAAATGCGTTAGATATAAACGCATCTCAAACTCTAACTGATGGTATTCGGGCAGCATATATTGGCAAAGCTGATAAAAAGCTTTGTTATGCTCTTTCTCTTTCAGGTGAGCCAGCTCATGCACAACAATCATATTCAAGAACGCTTCAGGCGCTTTTTTGAAGATAGCACTTATACGAATTTCATTTTTACTTTTCAGTTTGGCGCCCTGAATCCGCGACACATAACTATGCAAACCTAATGCATTATTGATCACATGTATCTTACTGTCATAAGCAATTTTGCTCAGCGGAACTGACTTCTTCAGATAGCGATTTTTTAGCGCCATGACATATGCGCGTAAATATTTATCGTTACTAATGTCGTGTGTATCCGGATATTTTTTCAGCAAAAAATCAGCCAGGCGCTGCTGTTCAATCATTTGCTTAACTTGACTTTGCAACTCTGGCGCATACGCAGAAAGGTATTTCAAAGAGGACATAAAGTGGCACCACTACACATAACTAACTTCTTTACTCAATCAATAACCTGGAGACTCAGTACATTTAATCGCCTGATAGAGCGAGACCCGGATTGAAGGACTCCAATAATCATCAGGCAACCCTGCCTTACGCTTTAAATGCAGCAAAAAATCTTCCGTCTGTGGCAGCGTTTCCCATACTGCCGGCAAGAAGGTTGCCCGGCGAGCACCCTCTTCCAGTATCACGCCATCAATACCGGGACGAAGTATATCACGCAGCGCTTCTTCACTATCAATATTCAATGCAACGGCAGGGGTCAATACAGAAACCTCAATCTGGATCAGATCAAACTCATTGACTGTTAAGGGTAAAAAACGAGGGTCACGAAATGCCGCATTATATGCATTGTGCCAAACGTCCAGCATAAGAGGCTGACTGGCGTGAAGTGACCCTATACAGCCACGCAACATTCCTTGCAGCTTCAGCGTCACAAAAGTCGCAGCGTTTTCATCCGATAACAGTTCTGCGGGATTCTGATCCCATTGCCCGGACAACGCCTGCTGGATGGACCTTCTGGCACAAGCAACGAGCGCCTTTTTTTTCTCGTCATTCAACTCAATAGACGACATAACAACCATAGCCAACCACTCGGTTTTTATCGCCTACGGTGTCGCCACTATTACCGAGCGCCATTTTTATTATCACCATGCTCTGCCTTTTAACCGCCAGTAAAAAGCCATTCAAAGCATGACAACCACACGCCTCTGTCGGCTTAATATCATGATCCGCATTCATTATTTTCAGGTCAGTATGTGCATCAATCTGTAACGCGTTTTCATAGGTATGAAAATGGCTCAGATCTGTACTGATAATGACGAGAGTCTTCGGCTCAGCCAGTATTGGCTCAATAATGTCCGCCACTACGGAAGCCGGGCACTCACCCACCACCACCGGCACGATGGGTGCGCTAATCTGCAAATATTGCAAAAAAGGCAGCTGAACCTCTAAACAATGCTCTTCAGCATGCACCTCATCAGAAGCAATTACCGCCGGAAACCTTAATAATGAAGCAATCGCTTTCTGATCGACGGGTAACTCACCCAAAGGAGTAGAGAAGAATTCACTTTCAGGCACAGCGCAGCCATCTAACGGCACCCTATGATTCGGACCAAAAAGATAAACCCTGTCGAAGGATTCGCCTTTTTTTAACAGGCCATATCCCTGACCAGCAATGGGCCCGGAATAAATATAACCGGCATGCGGTACGATTAATGCTTTTGGATGAGTAGGGCTGTGTTGCGGCAACATTTCAGATAATAAATGATATAAATCCGTTTTGGTTTGCGGATAAAATAGTCCGGCTACAGCAGCAGGTCGAATACTCATAATGCTACCCTCCCCGATCAATATATTTTATATTGTCTATATAGATAGTAAACCGGTGAGACTTATGAATCCAGATCATCATGAAACTCTTTTCTGGCATCGGCTGGATGCGAAGCGTATTCAGTGTGATCTTTGTCCTCATCACTGCTCTTTGAAAGAGGGGCAAAGAGGGGTTTGTTACGTCCGTGGGAATGAAAACGGGCAAATGAAATTACACACGTATGGACGATCAAGTGGTTTTTGTATTGATCCTATCGAAAAGAAACCACTCAATCACTTCTTGCCGGGGTCCGCGGTGCTTTCCTTTGGAACGGCGGGCTGTAACCTCACCTGTAAATTTTGCCAAAACTGGGATATGAGTAAAGCCAGAGATATGGACCGGCTTTGCGACCAGGCGTCTGCTGAACAACTCGCACTAACTGCTAAGCAATATGGGTGCCGCTCAATCGCCTTTACCTATAATGATCCGGTTATTTTTCTCGAATATGCTGAAGATGTTGCCACTGCCTGCAGAGCCGCCAATATTAAAAGTGTTGCTGTAACAGCCGGTTACATTACCGATATCGCCCGCCCCCGCTTTTTCTCATCTTTCGATGCCGCCAATGTCGACCTGAAGGCCTTCACAGAACGTTTTTATCAGCATATCTGCGGAGGCCAACTGAGTACAGTGCTAGACACCTTACTCTATCTCAAACACGAGACAACGCTCTGGTTTGAGATCACCACTCTGTTAATTCCAGGTGAAAATGATTCTGACAAAGAGATAGAGGCATTATCCCAATGGATTCGAAATAACTTAGGGCCCGATATACCCTTGCATTTTTCGGCATTTCACCCCGATTGGAAAATGCAGGATACACCGCCAACACCGACGTCCACTTTATTAAGAGCACGCAAGATAGCATTAGCGAATGGTATCAGATACGTATACATAGGCAATGTACACCATGCTGAGGCGAGCTCTACCTACTGTCATCATTGTCATACCCTGTTGATTGAACGCGACTGGTATGAACTCGGCGAATGGCACATACATGATGGAAAGTGTGAAAAATGCCAGACGCCTATCCCCGGTATTTTTGAGGACCAGCCCGGCGACTGGGGCGCTAAACGCAGAGTAGTACGTATCAACCCTGCTTAAAAATCAACCTTGCTGAAGAAGCAAAGATTAAAGCTCGCGCTCCAGAATAGAACGCAGATCATTCAAATCATTGATAGTTTTAACTTCAAAAAAAAGTTTTTCAGCTTCACCACGTTGCGGGCGCATCATATGTAGCCATTGTTTAATACGGCCATGAACATATTTAGGCGGTAACTTCTGTTCTACGAAATCAAAGTACTCGAGCAACAGCCGCATAATCTTTGACCATGCTTGTCCCTCTGAGCTTTGCCCTAACTGAAAACTTTTAATCATCAGGCCTAACTCGGGTCTGGCAATCAGGCCCCGACCAATCATCACATCATCACAACCACTGAGTTCACGGCAACGCTGATAATCTTCACAGTTCCACACTTCCCCATTAGCGACAACAGGCAGATCGACTCGCTCTTTAATACGTCCGATCCACTCCCAATGCGCCGGTGGTTTATAACCTTCTACTTTTGTACGCGCATGCACAGCCAGACTATCAGCCCCCGCTTCCTGAATAGCCAAGGCATTATCTATCGCCAGGGATTTATCCAGATTGCCGAGGCGCATTTTCGCCGTCACCGGGATATTGGCCGGCACGGCCTGCCGTACCGCTCTTACGATGTCATGGATGATATCTGGCTCATCCAGCAAGACGGCACCGCCACGGTGTTTGTTCACTGTTTTGGAAGGACAACCAAAGTTAAGATCAATGGCAGGCGCACCCATCTGCGCAGCACGCACAGCATTCATGGCCAACAGCTCTGGCTCGCTGCCAAGCAATTGAATCACGACAGGAATACCCGAAGCAGTAGTGCCCTGATTTGCCAGTTCAGGTGCAGATTTGAGAAACTCTTTTTCAGGCAACACATAGCCAGTAATGCGGATAAATTCAGTCACACACAGATCCACTCCGCCTAAACGGCTGATAAGATGGCGCATAGTCGCATCGACCACACCCTCCATCGGAGCGAGTATGATTTTACCTGTCTGTGTATTCACTTTAGTGGCGTTCATGTTTATGCTTTAATCACTATAAAAATTGAGGGATCTCGGATGCGTCTTTTTATCGCGATAGACATACCCGACACCGTGCAACAACAGATTTCTCAGCTCTATTGTAATTTCCACGGCGTCAGCTGGACACCGCCGGAAAGACTTCATATCACCTTAGCCTTTTTAGGCAAGGTGCAAAAAAAATGGCTGCCACACTTAAACCGTCAACTGGAAACAATCAACTTCGAACCTTTCACTCTGCGTTGTGATCGGTTTGGCAGCTTTCGTAGTGGTGATATCTGGCTAGGTGTGACACCTGAAGATCAGATAACACAACTTCACCTAAGCATTATTGATGCACTGGATAAGGTTGATATGGGCTTTGAAGGGAGGCCGTTTAAACCTCATATTACACTGGCCTATACCCGGAAAAATGAAGAGCATCTGGTTTTAAATGTATTAGAAAACCGCAGAACATTCGAAACATTGAACTTTACGGTAGATCACTTCAATTTGAAAAGCAGCTGGCGCCGCCCTTCCGGCTCACTTCATCGTATCGAAGCGATCTACTCCGCTAAACCTGAATAATCAGAGCGCATTCAACCCGAGTTGCATATCGGCACGAATATCATCAATATCTTCATGTCCGACTGACAAACGAATCAAGTTAGGCTTAATACCCGCCTCTGCCCGCGCTTCTGGTGTCATGCGTCCATGAGTAGTAGTTGCTGGATGCGTGATAGTAGACTTCACATCACCAAGATTACCGGTTATCGACACCATCTGCGTGGCGTCAATAAAGCGCCAGGCAGCATCCTGATCACCGCGCACCTCAAATGACAGTACACCACCAAATCCATTTTGCTGCTGCATTGCCAACGCATGCTGAGCATGACTTTCAAGACCTGTATAATAGACCTTTTCAATACCCGGCTGTTGTTGTAGCCAGGTTGCCATTTCCATAGCATTGCGGCCATGTGCTTCCATACGGATCTTCAGTGTTTCGAGTCCTTTATGGAAAACCCATGCATTAAACGGGCTCATACACGCACCACCTGTGCGGATAAACCCATAAATCTCTTCCATGAGCGTATCCGAACCCACAACAACCCCACCCACACATCGCCCTTGTCCATCAAGATACTTGGTCGCTGAATGAATAACGATGTCAGCTCCTAATAGAAAAGGACGTTGAAATACAGGTGTTAAAAAACAGTTATCAACAGCGAGCCAGGCATTGTGTTTATGCGCTATAGCCGCTACTGCTTTAATATCTGTCAGTTCACCCAGTGGATTTGATGGAGTTTCCAAAAATAGCAAACGGGTGTTAGCCTGAATAGCCGCTTCCCATGCGTGCAGGTCCTTAGGATCTACAAATGTCGTACTGATACCCGCACGACTCAGATATTTTTCAAATAACGAGATAGTAGAGCCAAACACACTGCGGGAACATACAACATGGTCACCCTGCTGCAACAAGGCCAGACCAATGCTCAAAATAGCGGCCATACCTGATGAAGTAGCAACCGCACGCTCAGCACCTTCCAGAGCAGCCATACGTTTTTCAAAGGCATGCACCGTCGGGTTAGTAAAGCGAGAATAGATATTCCCCTCTTCATCACCGCTAAAGCGCGCCGCCGCTTCTCGTGCGGAGGAATAAACAAAACTGGAAGTCGGAAAAATAGCGTCGCTATGCTCGCCTTCAGCTGTGCGGGTTTGGCCCGCTCTGATAGCTAGTGTAGAAAGACCGGCCTGCGCCAACGTAAACTGTATGCGCTGCTCCCGCTCAAAGCCTGGTTTTGCCATTATCAGTATCCCCTTATGATATTTCTGTATGAAGGTCAGCAGGTGCTTCGTCTTCGTGATCAACAGTTTCCGGGACTACCTTAGCAGCATCTTTACGTTTCTGATTAAGACGGTCTAGGTACGCAGAATCGATATCGCCTGTCACATAGTAGCCATCGAAAACGGACGAATCGAAATTATTAATTTTGTCAGCGTTGCCTGCAGCGACTGACTCTTTCAAATCATCCAGTTCCTGGAACAACATCCAGTCAGCGCCAATGGCTTCACCTATCTCATCAGGGCTACGATTATGTGCAATAAACTCTTCAGGCGACGGCATATCAATACCATAAACATTCGGGAAGCGAACCGGAGGCGCAGCTGACGCAAAATAAACCTTACGCGCCCCCACATCTCTTGCCATCTGAACGATCTGTTTGGAGGTTGTTCCCCGAACGATGGAATCATCGACCAGCATCACAACCTTATCCTTGAACTCAAGCTCAATCGGATTCAGCTTACGACGTACTGAGTTAGTGCGCTGCGTCTGACCCGGCATAATAAAAGTGCGGCCGATATAACGATTCTTGATAAACCCTTCCCGGAAAGTAACATTAAGGTGCTTAGCCATTTCCAGTGCAGAGGTTCGGCTGGTATCGGGTATCGGCATAATCACATCAATGTCATGATCAGGGAATATACTTGTGACTTTTTCTGCAAGCTTAACACCCATGCGCATACGCGCCTGATGTACATTAACATTATCGATAATTGAATCAGGGCGCGCCAAATAAACAAACTCAAACAAACACGGTGTCAGTTCAATCTTTTCTGCACATTGACGGGTAAAAACGTTACCTTCCATGTCAATGAAGATAGCCTCTCCCGGCTCGATATCACGCACACGGGTAAAGCCGGCAATATCCAGCGCGACACTTTCAGAGGCAACCATACACTCTTCACCCTCGGGCGTTGAACGCGTACCATAAATAAGAGGTCGAATACCATGAGGATCGCGAAAAGCCAACACACCATAACCGGTAATAACAGCGACGACGGCATAGCCACCCTTGACACGCTTATGCACCTTAGACACTGCTTCAAAAATATCTGCAGGTTCCGGCTTTAACTTTCTCTGATGCTGCAACTCATGTGCAAAAACATTCAACAACACTTCTGAATCGGAGGTAGTGTTGATATGACGCAGATCTTCACGAAACATCTGCTCAACCAGCTCATCAGCATTGGTTAGATTGCCATTATGCGCCAGTGCAATACCGTACGGTGAATTCACATAAAATGGCTGCGCTTCTGCAGCACTGGAACTACCGGCGGTTGGATACCGGACATGGCCGATACCTACGTTACCCATCAGTCGCTTCATATGACGAGTACGAAACACTTCATTAACCAAGCCGTTATCTTTCCGTAGAAAAAACCGGTTACCTTCACAGGTCACCATGCCTGCGGCATCCTGCCCACGATGCTGAAGCACAGTTAACGCATCAAAGATTGTCTGATTAACAAGTGATTTGGCTACAAGCCCAACAATACCGCACATTTAAACTACCTCAAGGGGATCAGAAAAAGCTGTTTGAGCGGCCATCAGGCCTCTCTCGTATCTAAAGGCTTATTTTAACGTCCTGCGTTCCAGATCAATTGCCCCACTTCCGTGGCAACGTCTCTGGACCATGCTTCCATCAAAACAAAGTGAGGAATCAATTGTGATTCCTGCCACCAGGCATCTTGAACAGCCGGAGTCCCTCCCAGCAGAGCAACAAGCACGACAACCAGCAGTGCACCACGTGCCAGCCCGAAGCCCATACCTAATATTCTGTCGGTACCACTTAAACCGGTTGCCTGTACTAACAAGCTAACCAAATTACTCACCAACGCACCTACAATGAGGGTCATTATAAAGAGTATTGCAAATGCAGACGCAATACGAAAAGATGGTGTCTGAATATAATCAGCCAGGACAGTTGCTAACGCATCAGTAAACAACCGGGCGATAATAAAAGCAGTGACCCATGTAAGCAAGGATAACGCTTCTCTAACGAAGCCGCGCTTAATGCTGAAAAGCCCTGAAATTCCGACAATACCCAAGATTGCCCAGTCGGCCCAATTCATTTATTTCTACCTATCGAGTTTGCGCGCATTCTAACAGAGGGCAAAGGTGAACCCAATCACTGAGTCGTGAATCTGAAAATTATTCCATCCACACCATAATCCCGCTTCAGCGATTCCTTTAACTTATCCAGTCGGTCACGTGACATATCCGGTCCAACATACACTTTAAAGAGATCAGCATTTTTTCGTGTATAGACTTTATGGCCAGCCTCCACCAACTTATTTCGCAATGCACGAGCATTTGACTCATCTTTAAAGCTGGCCAACTGAAGCGTCCAGGCAACCGGGACATTTTGCTCATCCAATTGAGGCTTATCATTATCAGTGCTGACAACAGGTCGTTTCTCTTGCGCTATTGTTTGTTTCTCCGGTTGATTTTCAACCATTACAATGACTTTTTCAGGTGGCGAAACAGCCTCCGGATATTCAGAAGTATCGGGCAGCAAGGTGGACTCAGGCTGAATCTCAACAATGTCCGGCATGGTTGGTGCAACCGGAATACGACTTTCGAGATGGCGCTCACGATATCCTTCACCAGTAAGAAACAAAGGGAAAAGCAAGGCAGCAGCAATAGCCAGTACAGATAAACCTAATAGCCGTCGTTTCACACTATCTTCCATTAAACCACTTCTCTTTTAAGAACACGGTAAGCATCGCCTACTGTATAAAAAGAACCCGCTACTACAATTTTTTTGCTAGTAGGAATATCCGCCAAAATCAGATGACTGATCGCAGCATCGACGCTAACATGGCACATCACGCTTGCTTGATTCACCTTCGGCAGATATGCACTTAGCTGCTCAGCCGTCTGCCCCCTTGGCACATCCAATGTCACCAGATGCCAGGATGCGACAACCGTCGCCAATGATTGCATAACTGAAGCACAATCTTTATCAGCCAGCATACCCAAAATCAGCACCATGCCGTCAGCCTCAGCTTGTTTTAACTGGTCTGCCAGATAAGCGGCCGATTGTGGATTATGTGCAACATCGAGAATAAACAAGCGCCCCTGATATGCCACTTGCTCCATGCGACCGGCGACATAGGCCGTCTGCAAACCCGCAGCCATACTTTCTGGCGAGCACGGCAAACCTGAAAGTAAAACTGCCTGAATAGCCGTGGCTGCATTCTGCACAGGTAGTTGTGGTAACGGAAGGTCTGAAAATGAAACGATATTACCCTGCAGGTCACAGCCTTCCCAGGACCAACGCCTTTCGCTCTTAATATGATACTCATAGGACTGGTTTACCTGGCGCAACTCACAACCAAGCTCCCTCGCATACTCAGCAATTGAAGCGGGTGGGTTCAATTCACCACAAACGGCAGGTTTGCCTTTTCTGAAAATACCTGCTTTTTCCCGGCCAATTATTTCACGATCATCGCCCAGCCAATCAACATGATCGATATCAATCGTCGTAATGACGGCCACATCCGCATCCAGGACGTTTATCGCATCCAAACGCCCACCTAAACCTACTTCCAATATAGCCACATCCGGTTGCTGCTCTGCAATCAACCACAACGCCGCTAATGTGCCCATCTCAAAGTAGGTCAGTGAAATATCACCACAGGCCTGATCAACGGCAGAAAATGCAGAAACAAGCTGCTGATCACTGACTAATCCACCATTCAGACGGACGCGTTCGTTATATATTTGTAAATGAGGTGAGGTATAACACGCCGTTTTATAACCCGCCTGACGATAAATAGCATCAAGCATCGACACGGTTGAGCCTTTGCCGTTAGTGCCAGCGACGGTAATGACGCACACCTGTCGAAAATCCAGGTCCAACCTGGTGAATACTTGTTGTACCCGAGCAAGCCCCAAATCAATTGCAACCGGATGATTGTTTTCCATCCAGCTTAACCATTGTTCAAGTGTAAATTCTGATCTATTCATTAATACTGCTTACCAAAAGAAAGGCCGGCGTTCACCGGCCTCAAACCACCTATCAAGCATCCGAGTCTTTTATCGGCTGAGTAGGTGCCTGCTTATCACTTGCCTGAACTTTGCTCTTAGCGTCGCCCTGAACAACCGCCGCTTCAACTTGAGCCGGGACAGCAAAGCGATGCGTAAACATTGAAAGAATCGAATGCAAACGCTGACGCATTTCAAGCCGGGAAACAATCATATCCACCTGACCATGCTCCAATAGAAATTCAGCACGCTGAAACCCTTCAGGTAATTTCTCTCGCACGGTTTGCTCAATAACACGCGGGCCAGCAAAGCCCACCAGCGCTTTAGGCTCAGCGATGTTCAGGTCTCCCAGCATCGCCAAACTGGCAGAAACACCACCATAAACAGGATCAGTCAGTACTGAAATATACGGAATACCCGCCTGACGCATTTTCTCTAATGCAGCACTGGTTTTAGCCATCTGCATCAAGGAGATCAACGCTTCCTGCATACGCGCACCACCGGATGCTGAAAAGCAGATCAACGGGATCTTCTTTTCCAGTGCAACGTTGACGGCACGAACAAAGCGCTCTCCAACGACCGCGCCCATCGACCCGCCCATAAAGCGGAAGTCAAATGCAACCGCCACAACAGGCATTTCCAGCAGCTTACCCTGCATAGCTACCAACGCATCTTTTTCACCGGTTTCTTTTTGAGCCGCTGATAAACGATCTTTATATTTTTTGGTATCGCGAAACTTAAGCCGGTCTACCGGCTCCACTTCCCCTGCCAGCTCGGTAAACGAGCCTTTATCCAGAAAGGACTCCAAACGCTGACGAGCCGCCAGACGCATATGATGATCACACTTAGTGCAAACATTGAGGTTTTTTTCTAACTCAGGAAGGTACAATACCGCTTCACACTTAGGACACTTCTTCCAAAGACCTTCAGGGACGCTCGCTCTTTTGTTCTCTGAACGTACGAGCGAGGGAACAATTTTGTCTAACCAATTACTCATGCTTATCTAAATCCCATTTGATAATTCGTTATTCTCAAGCGTCCATCGCACTACGCATTTGTGCAAGGATAGCCGCGACATCAATAGCAATCTCTTCAGGCTGATTTGCTTTTTCCGCAATCGCATTCACCAGCACACTGCCCACGATAACACCATCAGCAATTTTAGAGACCGCCGCTGCAGAAGCACCATCGCGAATCCCGAAACCGACACCGACAGGCATAGTGGTATGACGGCGTATCACTTCAAGCTTACTGGCTACTTCATTTACATCCAGCGCTGCAGAACCGGTAACACCTTTAACTGATACGTAATAAACATAGCCAGAGCCATATTCACAGACTTGCTCAATACGGCATTCTTCAGTCGTAGGAGCTAATAGATAAATCACATCCAGCGCATACTTTTTCATGATAGCAGCAAACTCAACAGATTCTTCTGGTGGTAAATCCACCGTCAGAACACCGTCCACTCCTGCCTCACTGGCTTTTTGTGCAAAATTTTCATAACCAAGCGCTTCAATAGGATTAAGATATCCCATCAGGACAACCGGTGTTGTCGCGTCTGTACTACGAAAATCTTTGACCATATCTAATACATCAACTAACCGTGTACCGTGACTCAATGCACGCTCACAAGCCAACTGAATAACCGGCCCATCAGCCATAGGATCAGAAAAAGGCACACCTAATTCAATAATATCAGCGCCCGCCTCAACCATGGCATGCATCAACGGTACAGTGACAGTCGGTTGTGAATCTCCTGCGGTAATGTAAGGGATCAACGCCTTACGACCCGCCGCTTTCAGGGACTCGAAACTTTGATTAATACGACCCATCTTCAAAATATCCTTAGTGATTTAAAGCTCAATACCATCAATACCAGCAACGGTATGAATATCTTTATCACCACGACCCGACAAGTTAACCAGTACAATCTGATCCTTATCCATCTCTTTAGCGACTTTAATTGCATGAGCAACAGCATGACTTGACTCTAAAGCAGGCATGATACCCTCAACGCGGGTAAGCATGCGGAAGGCACTTAATGCCTCTTCATCTGTGACAGAAGCATATTCTGCCCGTCCGGAGTCCTTCAACCACGCATGTTCAGGACCGACACCCGGATAATCAAGACCTGCAGACACTGAGTGAGTGCCCATAATCTGCCCCGCATCATCAGACATCAAATAGCTTCTGTTTCCGTGCAACACACCTGGACGACCTGCGCACAACGGCGCAGCGTGCTGCCCGGTTTCAATGCCATAGCCGCCCGCTTCAACACCAATCATACGAACGCTGCTATCTTCGATAAACGGATGAAATAAACCAATCGCATTAGAACCGCCGCCCACACATGCGACCAGTACATCCGGCAAACGGCCTTCATGTTCCATACACTGCTGACGAGCTTCGCGTCCAATCACACACTGAAAATCACGTACCAGCTTCGGATAAGGATGTGGACCTGCCGCAGTACCGATAATATAAAACGTATTATCGACATTAGTGACCCAATCCCGCATCGCTTCGTTCATCGCATCTTTTAATGTGCGAGTGCCTGACTCAACGGCGACAACTTCTGCGCCCAACAGCTTCATGCGATAAACATTAAGCGATTGACGATGAACATCATCAACCCCCATATAAACTTTACACTCAAGCCCTAAACGTGCTGCCACAGTAGCAGAGGCAACACCATGCTGACCCGCACCCGTTTCAGCAATAATACGGGGCTTACCCATAAACTTAGCCAGTAAAGCCTGCCCGATTGTATTATTGATTTTATGCGCACCTGTATGATTCAGGTCTTCGCGTTTTAGGTAAATTTTTGCACCACCGACCTGATTTGTCAGGCGTTCGGCAAAATAGAGCGGTGATGGACGGCCCACATAGTGAGCTAAATCACGATCAAACTCTTTTTGGAATTCTGCATCTTTAGAGAGCTGCTCATAGACCCTTTCCAGGTCCTGAAGTGCTCCCATCAAGGTTTCAGATACAAAACGACCACCGTAAGGACCAAAATGGCCTCGCTCATCAGGCAGCTGCATCAGAGCAGCCGGATCAGTTATTATTGGCACGTGCCACCTCTTCAAAAAAACATTTAATTTTATTCGCGTCTTTAAGACCCGCAGATGCTTCCACCCCTCCGCTGACATCAACAGCATAAGGAGCGACTTGCTCTATCGCCTTGGCTACATTCTCAGCAGATAAACCACCAGCAAGCACTATCGAGGAGCGCATTGAAACAGGTATTCGCGACCACTCAAATGACTCTCCGGTTCCGCCGGGGACGCCGGGTTTGTAAGCATCAAGCAAAATACCTCGCGCCGATGAATAACAACCCACTTGCCGAACCAGATCCATATCAGGTTTCATGCGTAACGCTTTAATGTAAGGCCTGCCAAACTGCTCGCAATACTCAGGCGATTCGTTTCCATGAAATTGAAGCAGATCAACCTTCGTCAGTAAGATAATATCCCTAACAACATCCGGGTCCGCATCCACAAAAAGCGCAGTGGAGGTAATAAACGGCGACAAACCAGAGATTATTTCAGCAGCGACGGCAGGCTCTACATAACGCGGGCTGGGTTCATAAAAAACAAAACCCAATGAATGTGCTCCTGCCTGAACAGCTAACTGAGCATCCACCTTACGAGTGATTCCACAAATTTTTACGCGTACTGCCATGATTAAGTCGATATATGATTAAACAAAGAAGCGATTCTAACAGAACTAACAGCTCAACGTTAGCCAGTTATATTAACGAAATAAGGCCCGAGTTCAGATTTTGGTAGTGAATAACTATCAGGATATTTCACATCAACAAAATAGAGGCCCGCAGACGGCGCAGTAATACCACCGGCACAACGGTTTTTTGCCTCCAGTACTTCTTTAGCCCAGACAGGCAATGCTTCGCCTGCACCGATTTTCATCAGCACACCCGCGATATTCCTGATCATATGATGCAAAAAAGCATTCGCCCGGACATCAATCACGATCAAGTCTCCGGACTGATAGACATTCAACTCCTTAACATCACGAACAGGGCTATTAGCCTGGCACGCCACAGCACGATACGAAGAAAAATCATGTTTTCCTACCAGATAGGTAGCGGCCAATTTCATTTTCTCAATATTCAACGGCTTATATGTCCAGGTAATACCTTTCGTCAGCAGTGCCGGTTTAACTTTGTGGCTGTATATCAGATAACGATAGCGGCGCTCCAGTGCGCTAAACCTGGCATGGAAAGTATCATCAACCGGTATCGCCCAACGTATAGCAATATCATCCGGCAAATGAGTGTTTCCGCCCAGTACCCATGCCCGGTTTTCACGTTTTGCATGGCTATCAAAATGAATTATTTGATAGGTTCCATTGACCCCCGCATCAGTCCTGCCAGCACAAACAACCGCTACCGGCTCGTTTGCTACAACCGACAACGCTTTCTGCACATGCCCCTGTACGGTAGGCACTTCATCGTTCTTCTGAATTTGCCAACCATTATACCGGGCACCGGCATACTCTACACACAGCGCATATCGATAAAGGGCGACCGAAGTCGCCCCTTTTTCATTATTCAATGACTCTATTTGACGAATCAAGCAAGCCCCTCCAGCAACTCCTGAGCTTCCTCTTTCTGGGCATCACTCCCTTCCTGAGCAATCTCCTCAAGAATATCTCTGGCACCCTCGACATCATCCATATCAATATAAGCCCTGGCTAAGTCCAGTTTAGTTTCAACTTCATCAGCACCGTCCAAAAAGCCTAACGCATCCAGTGAATGATCTTCTTCAGATGACGTTTCTTCCAAAGCAATATCGTTATCTGTGCTGTTCAGTAATGCTTCCAGCTCGCCATCCAGCTCTGCATCAAGATCATGTTCAATATTAGAGGTTAATTCCCGCGTAACTTCTTCATCTGAAGGGGTGCCTGGCAGTTCGTTTTCTTCGCCCTCGAGGTCAAGATCAAGGTCATCAAGATCGAAACCGGCCAAATCCATTGTTTCTTCTTCTGGCTCAGGCGTTGTTTCTACATCCAGATCAAGCCCTACAGGGTCTTCCAATAATTCCGCAACGTCAGCGGGAGACTCAACAGTGCTTTCAACGAGATCTTCTGCATCAAGCGATTCTTCGAAATCAAGCGCCTCCTCTGAATCAAGCGCATCCTCTAAACCAAACTCTTCACTAGTAAGCCCGTCAGCAACAAGTGTTTCAGAAGTCAGTGCATCTTCATTTTCACTAACATTCAGGTCACTCAGTGGCTCATCTTCAGGCGCGACGTCGTCAGCTAAGAGCGAATCCAGATCTGCCATCAGATCAGTTTCAAAGTCCAGATCATCTTCATTTTCGGCTACGTCAGTCGCAACCCCAGGCTGCTCTTCACCAAGATTATCCAAATCAAAATCAAGACCCTCAAGATCAGCTTCAAGGTCACTCAGGTCCTTACTCTGCTCAGAGGGCTTTTCTTCTGTCAGATTAAACTCAAGCCCGTCATCATCCGCCGAGGATACTTCCTCAGCAACAGCAGATACCTCTGTCGCATCAGAAACAACCGGACTCTCTTCGAACGAGCCCAACCCCAGCGACTCCAGGGTATCTTCAGATTCTGATAGATCTGAAATAGGATCGACCATGTCCATACCCGAGCGTTCGTTAGCACCTCGGGACTTATCCAGCGCATCAAGCTCATCACTATCGTCGGCCAATAGCTCATCAAGCGCGGTATCTGCGTCTACTGCCTCATCAGACAAATCATCTAATTCAAACTCTTCATCCAAATCAACCGACTGATTTTCGTCTGGCATATCAACAGCGATATCATCAGCATTTTCCAGCTCCGGCAACTCATCCAGACCCAGATCAAACTCATCATCCTCAATTTCGTCTTGCTCACCTAGAATCGAGCCTAGCAAGTCATCCTCATCCGGCTCATCGATAACCTTTTCTGCCGAAGACAATACAGAAGTTCCTGCAACATCATCAATATCGATTGATTCAAGATCACTGTCAAATGACTCATCCAGATCCAGGTCCATATCTAAGTTCAGATCATCAATATCATCGTCCAGATCAAAATCACTGGCGGCAAGGGAATCAGTTCCTTCCTGCGATGCTGCTGCTGCTGCTGCTGCTGCTGCTGCTGCTGCTGCTGCTGCAAGATCATCAGACGTCTCTTCCAACACAGCAACTTTATTGTCTGACTTTTCATCAATAACCGGAGAGAAAAACTCTTCCTCTTCAACGGCATCTTCGGTTTTTTTCTTACGACGCAGTATCAGCCCTAAACCTACCAAGGCTGCGATAAGTCCACCACCAATACCAGCCAGGTACTCAGGGGTCTGTAGTATTTTATTCAACAAGCTTTTTTCAGTGACCGGAGGCGGTGCTTCAACAGAGACTACTGGTTGATTAACTTGATTCTGCAATGCTGCTAACTGCTGATCTTTCAGTTCGATTAATCGCTGCAAGGAATCAAGCTGCTGCTGGATAGCATCTAATTTATCATTCAGATCGACATTATCTCTTTCCAGACGATCCAGCGATTCAGAAGAAACGGCCAGCTGATTTTCTAACAGTTCATTTTTTTCAATCAACGTTTGTTTTTCAGGATCATCCACCTGATTATTCTGATCGCTTAACGCCGCATCATCCTTATCAACTGACTCTGCAGGTGTTACTACTTTCAGCTGCCCTTTGTCAGCTTCATCTGCTTCTTCGGATTTTGCGGCGTCACTCTTTAAACTTTTTTTTGTTCCGTCTATCGGTGCTTTATCGGTAACCGGTGATTTCTGCTGCTTCCACAATGATGTTTGTCTATGAACTTCTGCTGCAGCCGCCTGTGATGATACAGCCCTCGCTTCGGCTTCAGTGGGAAGATTCAGTACCACACCCGCTTTTAAGTTATTAATATTTCCATCGGAAAAGGCTTGCGGGTTTTTCTGATGCATCGCGACCATCATCTGGTAGGACGAAATATCCGGCGCTACACGATTCTCAATAGCCAACCCCCAAAGCGTATCTTTGACATCCACATACGCCTGAGTTTTTTTATCCATACGCGTACGGATATTTGATACACCTGAAGTACTACGCGCAACCGGCGCAACGGCCTGTACGCTTGGACGCGTCTGTACAGCAGCCGATACAGCGGGTTCGACAAGCCTCTGCGTTGGAGCCGGATCAAATACCGGAGGATCAAGCAACAGTGTATATTCACGTACCAAGCGCCCGCTAGGCCAATTCACCTCAACTAAAAAATTGATAAACGGCTCTTTTACCGGCTCCCGCGAGGTGAGTACTATAACGCCACTACCATTGGGACTCACTTTCACCTGAAAACGGATATCAGACAGAGCCCTTTGCTGACTCATCCCCGCAAGCGCGAACTCATCTTGATCAGCCATCCTGGGACGGATCTGCAATGGATTCAAATCACGTATCTGGTGCAACTGAATTTCTGCATTCAGTGGCTCATTTAAAGCCGATTTTATCTTGATATCACCAAGCCCTAACGCGTTAGCCTGTGTCGATACAAGAGCACCTGCAACAGCCAGACTCAAAGTAAGTTTGCGCAGCATTTTATATTCCTTAAGTTACCTACTGATTATTTCTTGCATAATCAGCAGGTTGCCGATCCGATATTTCTTCAAAGTATTGTTAATAAGTAGCAATCGGTCAAGAAACTGGGCAAATAAGCGTGTAATTTGCCTAATTATTCTTTTTTAGCGATTAATATGCTGATTAATGCCTACAGATAGTCATTAATCAGCAACTCTGCGATCTGAACTAGATTTAAAGCAGAGCCCTTTCGAACGTTATCGGCCGTGATCCAAAAACTTATACCCTGATGTCCATTTAAATCTTCCCTAATCCTGCTGACAAATACAGCATCACTTCCTGCAGCATCCGTTACTGGCGTCGCAATATCCATTTCATCGCCTTTATCAACAACCTCAATTCCTTCTAATGCCTGTAAAATATCAGTGACTTCATCAGCGCTGATATAGGCCTGCGTTTCTATACCAACAGATTCGCCATGACCAAAAAACACCGGCACCTGGACACAGGTCGGATTAACTCTAATGGAGGTATCATCCAACACTTTTTGCGTATCCCAGACAATCCCCATTTCATCCCGGGTATAACCATTTTCCAAAAAAGCGCCTACCTGGGGTATGTTATTAAATGCTATTTGCTTCTTGTAAACCCGCGTTTCTATTTCACGCGCATTCAGCAACTGTGCTGTTTGTTTTGCCAGCTCTTCAACACCTTTTTTTCCTGAACCAGATACGGCCTGATAGGTGGAGACCGTAATTAATTCGATGCCTACGGCTCTATGAATCGGCGCTAAAACCATCAACATCTGAGTCGTCATACAATCAGGTGTACTAACAATATGCCTTATGGAAAAATCGGCAAGTCGATATGCATTAACTTCTGGAATAACAAGCGGAACATCCGGATCATTGCGAAATGCAGCACTCGAGTCAATAACAACACAGCCAGCATCCGCAGCGATAGGCGCATATTGAGCAGACACATCTTCTGGCGTACAGAAAAGAGCAATTTGTGCCTGACTAAAGTCAAAATCAACAACACTCCGGACTTTTACGCTATGCCCCTTAAAGGATATTTTTGTACCTTCGCTTTGCTCACTGGCCAACAGATACAATTCACCGACAGGAAAACTGCGCTCTTCCAAAATGCTCAGTATATTTTCGCCAACCAATCCGGTGGCACCAACAACAACGACATTAAACGTTCTTTCCATCTTACCCTCAAAAACAAAATAGCCCGAACAATGTCGGGCTATTGAAAACTATATGAACTGCTTATCAGGCTCGTTCAATCAAAATCCGCAGCATACGACGCAACGGCTCAGCCGCACCCCAGAGTAACTGATCACCGACACTGAAAGCATTCAGGTACTGGCCACCCATTTTCATTTTACGCAGACGGCCTACCGGGACGCTCAGAGTACCTGTAACTTTGGCTGGTGTCAGCTCAGCAGCCGTAATATCGCGCGTATTCGGAATAACTTTAACCCAGTCATTCGCTTCAGCGATCATCGACTCAATTTCATCCAGTGGTACATTCTGCTTCAACTTAATGGTAAAGGCTTGACTATGACAACGCATGGCACCGATACGCACACAAGTTCCATCAATCGGAATAGGGCTATCACAGCGACCCAGAATCTTGTTTGTCTCAACAAATCCTTTCCACTCTTCTTTACTTTGCCCATTTTCCAGCGCAACGTCGATCCATGGAATCAAACTACCCGCCAGTGGAACACCAAAATTATCAACCGGCATGTCCGAACTACGAATCGTCTCAGCGACACGCTTATCGATATCCAGAATTGCACCGTTGACATCCAGTTGACCCGCCACAGAGTTATGAATAACACCCATCTGACTGATTAGCTCGCGCATGTGACGGGCACCGCCTCCTGAAGCGGCCTGATAGGTCATGGAAGTCAACCACTCAATATGACCGGCTTTAAACAAACCACCCAATCCCATTAACATCAGGGAAACCGTGCAGTTTCCGCCGACAAAGTTTTTAACACCAGACGCCAGGCCTTTATCGATTACTTTACGGTTTACAGGATCAAGAATAATGATACTGTCATCATCCATTCGCAATGCGGATGCTGCATCGATCCAGTAACCTTTCCAACCGGACTCACGCAGCTTTGAGAATACCTCTTTCGTGTAGCCCCCGCCCTGACAGGAAATAATCGCGTCCATGGTCTTCAGCACTTCAATATCCGTGGCATCTTTCAGTGCCGGAATCGATTTACCAATATCCGGGCCCGCTTCGCCAACCTGAGAAGTGGTAAAAAAGACGGGCTCTTCGATGTGATCGAAATCACGCTCTTCCATCATGCGTTGCATCAGCACAGAACCAACCATTCCACGCCAACCGACAAAACCTACACGTTTCATTGGTATCCCCAATTTAAAAAAGTACAAAGTACAAAAACATAAAAGCCGGCATCCGAAGACTCCGACTAAGGTGTATTATGTGCTGTTCAGAAGCTGACGAACATTAGCCTTTAAGAGCAGCCACAACCGCATCACCCATTTGTGATGTGCTGACAGCGGTCATACCCTGCGACATAATATCGGCAGTGCGCAGATTCTGATCAAGCACCTGACTAACGGCCGCTTCGATTTTGTCTGCAGCTTCGCCAGCACCCAACGAGTAACGTAACATCATAGCGACTGAAAGAATCGTTGCCAATGGGTTTGCTTTACCCTGACCAGCAATATCCGGTGCAGAGCCATGACATGGCTCATACATCCCTTTACCATTCACATCCAAAGACGCCGATGGCAACATGCCGATAGACCCGGTTAGCATAGCAGCAGCATCCGAAAGAATATCACCAAACATATTACCCGTAACCATTACATCAAACTGTTTTGGCGCCCGTACTAACTGCATTGCCGCGTTATCAACATACATATGACTCAGCTCAACATCTGGATAATCCTTCGCTAGCTCATCCATGATCTCACGCCATAACACGGTCACTTCAAGTACGTTAGCCTTGTCGACTGAACACAGCTTCTTACCACGTTGACGAGCGGCCTCAAAGGCTACCCGACCAATACGGCGGATCTCATTTTCGTCATAAACATAGGTATTAAAGCCTTCACGAATACCGCCTTCTTTAACCCGGATACCGCGTGGTTGACCAAAATAGATCCCCCCCGTTAACTCGCGTACAATCAGAATATCCAAACCCGATACAATTTCAGGTTTCAACGATGAGGCATGCGCCAATTGTGGATATAGAATAGCCGGACGCAGGTTACCAAATAAGCCAAGGTTTGAGCGGATACCCAATAAACCTTTTTCCGGACGAATCTGGAAATCAGGATTGGTATCCCACTTAGGACCACCCACAGCCCCTAACAGGATTGCATCTGCTTTTTTTGCCGCTTCTAATGTTGACGCTGGCAAAGGAACGCCATCGGCATCGATTGCCGCCCCGCCCACCAATGCTTCTGTGAATTCAAGATCTAATGAGAACTGGGAATTAACCAGTTCTAATACGCGCTTAGCCTGTGTAACAATTTCAGGGCCGATGCCATCACCAGGAAGAATCAGAACATTTTTACTCATCTTAAAATCCTTAACTTATCTATTTTGTTATTTGATGGCATCAAACAACCAGGGTGTTTCCTGACGTCGGCGAGCTTCATAAGCAGCTATTTCATCCGCATATTGCAGGGTTAAACCTATATCATCCAGACCATTCAGTAAGCAGTGCTTACGAAACCCGTCTACCTCAAAGGAAAAAGTTGCACCTGAAGGCGTTATAACGAGCTGCTTGTCCAGATCGACGGTCAACTGATAGCCTTCAGTAGCTTCAACTTCATTAAACAGCTGATCGACCTGTTCATCATTAAGGATGATAGGCAACAAACCATTCTTAAAGCAGTTATTATAAAAAATATCTGCAAAACTTGGCGCTATCACACAGCGAATGCCGAAATCATCCAACGCCCACGGCGCATGTTCACGACTGGAGCCGCAACCAAAATTTTCACGCGCAAGCAATACCGCGGCTCCTTGGTAACGCGCCTGATTTAATACAAAGTCAGGATTAACAGGGCGACCCGCACAATCCTGATCAGGCTGACCTTCATCCATATAACGTAATTCGTCAAACAGGTTAGGACCAAAACCCGAACGCTTAATCGATTTCAGAAACTGCTTCGGAATAATCATATCCGTATCGACATTGGCACGATCTAACGGTGCAGCAATACCAGTAACCTTCGTAAAACTTTTCATTCTATTCTTCCTCTACCTGAAGCTTGCGCTACCTTAGCTGCCCATTAATTCACGAACATCAATGAAATGTCCGGTTACAGCGGCTGCAGCTGCCATCGCAGGACTTACCAAATGGGTTCGCCCACCAAATCCCTGACGCCCCTCAAAGTTGCGGTTACTGGTAGAAGCACAGTGCTCACCATTACCTAATTTATCGGGGTTCATTGCCAGGCACATTGAGCAACCAGGCTCACGCCACTCCAAACCTGCTTCAATGAAGATTTTATCCAGACCTTCTTTTTCTGCCTGCGCTTTCACCAAACCAGAACCCGGCACAACCAGTGCCTGTTTGATTGTGGCTGCCACTTTACGACCTTTAACTACCTCGGCGGCTGCCCGTAAATCTTCAATACGTGAGTTTGTACAAGAACCGATAAAGACGCGATCTAGCTGAATATCTGTAATCTTCTGATCGGCTTTTAGTCCCATATATTTCAATGCGCGACGAATCCCATCCGCTCTAGTTGGGTCAGATTCTTTATCAGGGTTAGGTACCGTTGCACTTACATTTACTACCATCTCTGGTGAGGTTCCCCAAGTCACCTGAGGGAGAATATCTTCTGCCCGTATTACAACGACCTTATCAAACTCAGCATCATCATCGGAAACAAGCTCTTTCCAGGCAACTGCTGCTGCATCCCACTGTTCACCCTTGGGTGAAAACGGACGGCCTTTAAAGTAATCTATGGTGGTTTGATCTACAGAAACAATACCGACACGAGCGCCTGCTTCGATGGCCATATTACAGATGGTCATTCGACCTTCCATTGAGATGTTGTGAATCGTGTCACCGCCAAACTCAATGGCACAACCATTTCCACCTGCCGTACCGATCACACCGATAATATGCAACACTACATCTTTAGCTGTCACACCCGTACCTAACTGACCATCGACCCGCACCAACATATTTTTCATTTTTTTGGCGATAAGGCACTGAGTTGCCATAACGTGTTCAACTTCGGATGTACCGATACCATGGGCTAACGCACCAAATGCGCCATGTGTAGACGTATGAGAGTCACCGCACACCACCGTAGAACCCGGCAATGTCATACCCTGCTCAGGCCCAACAACATGTACAATACCCTGACGTGTATCGTTCATTTTGAACTCAACCACGCCGAAGTCGTCACAGTTATCATCCAGTGTTTTTACCTGAATACGCGAAACCGGATCAACGATCAGATCAACGCCTCCTGAGCGTTCGGTGGTAGGCACGTTATGGTCAGGCGTAGCTAAATTAGCATCAACACGCCACAATTTACGACCTGCAAGACGCAGTCCTTCAAATGCCTGTGGCGATGTGACTTCATGAAGAATCTGGCGATCGATATAGATTAATGAGCTACCATCTTCACTCTGACGAACAAGATGTTGATCCCATAATTTGTCATATAATGTTTTACCCGCCATCAGAGAACTCTCCTGTATCCGGTTGTATAGGCACGCCACAACAGCTTAGCTATTATTAAGTCACCCGTTATTATGACGCTATCCTAATAGAGCATCAGAAATTATACAAATTCATAATTTTTATACTTTTGATTCCTAAAAGGAATAGCAAAGCAAATACAAATTACCACCTATTTTGCTGACCTGCTTTAAATCAATGCTTACCACAGCGGATTGGTTAAAATAAGCTCGATGAGTAATAGCGGAAAGCAGCATGAAGCCAGACACAACAACCGCAATGCACAACCTGATTAATGAGGTTAGGTTTACTGTTCCCTTTGAGCTGCCCATGAGTGAGCTATGTTCAGGTATCTGTACAGGATGCTCTAAAAAACTGATTGATTTTCTCGACATGGAGCTGGGGGAGTGGGAGCAAAGACTTAAGGAAGGAGAGAAGCCGGGCCTGGGAGATATCAATAAACTCGCCAAGACCAGCCAGAAGATCTATCGTGTTCTACAGAAAAACAGACTAGTCTGATATCTAGAAATAAAACAACGGTTAAGCGATATGTTGATTCCATTCAATACATTCATTAAGCGTGACGCCATTACCACCAAAAATATCCAGCGCACTGCCAATCGTTAAATCCACCTTCCCTGCTGACAACTGATGCACCAACGCAAGATCTTTCAGCGCGCGTGCACCACCTGCATAGGTCACAGGAATGGTCGTGATATCGCCTAACAATTTCACTAAATCCTGATCGATACCCGCCTGCAAACCCTCTACATCAGCAGCATGAATCAAAAACTCAGCGCAATGCTTTTCCAACTCTTGCAAGGTCGGCAGATCAATCACCGTATCCGTAACAGTCTGCCAGCGGTCTGTGGCTATATTCCATCCCTTTTCTGTGCGACGACAACTCAGGTCCAACACGAGTTGCTGAACTCCGGTTTCCGCCTTAATCTGCTCCAGACGGTCCCATGAGAAGCG